>JASHZC010000268.1 GCA_030042755.1 Vulcanimicrobiota bacterium
GGGCGATTCAGGTTCCCTCCGCTCGCCGTTGGCCTTGGAATTTATCTTCCGGCAGCGACGACGGCGCCGGCGGTTGTCGGTGCGGTCTTTGGCGCGTTGTACAATCGCTGGGTCTCGAGCAAACCGAATCCGGGAGCGGCGAAGCGCTTGGGCGTGCTCGTTGCTTCGGGTTTGATTACCGGCGAAAGTCTATTCGGCGTTGCGCTCGCCGGCGTGATTTACTTCAGCGGCAAGGCGTCCCCGTTCGCCGTTGTCGGCGACAGCTTTGCGCCGTTTGCGAACGCGCTTGCCGGCATTGGTTTCTTCCTGGTGCCGTTCCTCGTCTATCGGTGGATCGGCTTGCGCGCGCGACGGCTCTAGACGTACGGCATCTGCCGCAGCATTGGGCGGCATAGCACGCGACCAAACAGCGTCGTTGCGCGCTTGCGCGACGCGTTCGCGCACGGCCGCGATCAACGGCACGCCGGCCAGCGCGAGGCGCTCGTCGCGCAGGCGGGCTGCGGCTTCCTCGTCGCCGTCGAATGCTTTGCGCGCGAGAGACAGCCACAGACACACGCTGCCCGAGATGCATCCGGCGGCCCCATAGGCTTTGGCTTCCAACAGATACTCTTCGGAACCGGGAAAGATGCGCATCTCGGGATGACGCTGCAAGATCTCGCGCTGCATGGCGCGGTCGTTCGAACTGTCTTTCATGCCGCCGATTGCTCCCGGAAAATTTGCCATCAGCCGGTCGACCAGATCGGGATGAAACGTAATTCCGCTCATACGTGGAAAATTATAGAGAACAACCGTTGCTCGTAGGTTTCCAACGCCGTTCAGAAGCCGATCGAAGAAGCGGAGGATGCCGTCGTCGGTCGCATCGCGATAAAAGAAGGGCGGCATGATGAGTGTGGCGACGAAACCGAGTTCGCCGGCAGCTCGCGTCAAGCGCGTCGCGTCGGCGAGCGATGCTGCGCCGGTGCCGCACATCGTACGATCGCGCGGTACGCCGGCCGCGACCGCTTTCATCAAACGCAGACGCTGATCGGCGCTGAACGACATCGCCTCACCGGTCGTGCCGAGCAGGTTGATTCCGTCGGCCCCGGTGCGCAGCAACTCGCGATAGTACGCTACGGCGCGCGGCGTGTCCGGCTCGCACTGCTCGTCAACCGGGGTCAGCACCGCCGGCCATATGCCGGCCAAGCTCGCTGCCGAATTCATCCCCGCGTGAAAGCTCCTTTCAGGAAGAACGCCAGATTCGCCGGACGTTCCGCAAGCCGGCGCATCAGATAGGGAAACCAATAATCGCCGAACGGAACCGCCAACCGCACGCGGTAGCCGCGTTCCACGAGCGCGGCTGCCAACGGTGCACCAATGCCGTAGAGCATCTGAAATTCAAAACGCCCACGCCTCGGGATGTCATGCTCCTGAACGTAGCGTTCGACCTGCGCGATGACGCGTGGATCGTGCGTCGCGACCGCCGTGTACCCGCTTCCCTCCAATGCCGCGTACGCCAAGCGTAGGTAGTTCGCATCGACATCGGCCTTGTTCTCATAGGCGATCTCGGGAGGCTCGAGATAGGCGCCCTTCACCAAGCGAACGTTCGGCGATAGCGGCGCCGCCGCGCGCAAATCGTCCGCGCTGCGAAAGAGGTAGGCTTGCAAGACGAATCCGACGTTGTCGAAGCGCTCGCGCAGGCGCCGGTAGATCGCGAGCGTCGCGTCGACGTAGCGTGACTGCTCCATGTCGAGCCGCATCGTGTTCCCGCACTCCGCAGCGGTCCGCGCGATGCGTGCCGCATTTTGATAGGCCAACTCGGGATCGATATCCAGGCCAACGTGCGTCAATTTGAACGCGACGTTCGCGTCGATACCGTCGGCCGCAAACGTGCGAAGCAGCGCGCAATACTGATCCGCCGCGGCGTCAGCTTCGGCCGGCTGGCGCACGCCCTCTCCGAGGATGCCGCATGCCACCGCAAAACCGCGCGCGTTGACCGATCGAGCGACCTCGAGAAACTCTTCGGCCGTTTCGCCCGCTACGAAGCGGCGGGCCCCGAGCTGCATACCGTAGCGGCTAACCGCGCGCTGCACCGAGCCGTTATCGGCCGCAGCCAAAATCGCGGCGCGAAGTGGACGCTCCAGAAGCGAATCGATGGATAGCGTGGGCATAACGTGTGAATAACTCGACTTTCCTGCGGATAGCTTGTGAGTGCGGCGCTCTACCTCTTGCATGGGTCTTTTTCGCTTGCTACCATGCAAACACTTCGAGTAACGACGAAGTGCGGACTGTAGAAGTCGCGATCACCACACGCTCGACGGACGTTGTCGTACAACGCCGAATGTGTACGGAGACGAATCCGGAAGAACAATGGTCGGTAGGGGTCTGGCAATGGACTCATGACAGGTCAACGTCAGCCGGAAATACATCAAAGCCCGGGGCCTCACGGCCGCGGGCTTTGTTCTATACCGCCGATAATCGTGTAGGCAAACGAACCGGCGAGGCCGGCGAAGAGTACCGAGCCCGAAATCACGTCGGGTGACCACCACAGTCCGCCCATCGTTACGGCGAGCGTTGCGAGCATAACGGCCCAATAGATGGCGGGAACGCCGAAGGCAAAAACGTTGGGGCGCAATTGGCCATGGGAACGATCGACCCGCAGCCAGTCTCCGAAGGCGCCGGCGCAGACGCTCGCGAGCATCACGGCGACGAATTGTGCGGCGTAATTCGAATGTGCCGCAGCGATGAAGAGGTTGCCGGTAACGAAGAGCACCACCAGCGCTCCGGGAGCGAGGCGAATGCGTCGCACTGCAAAAAGCGCGAACCCGGCCAGAAGCAGGCTTTGTACGATCACGGCTAAGAGGCCGACGCCTTGTTTGTAATAGAGCAGCGAGAGCAACGTAAGCGTGTCGTGCGGAAAACGGGCGGGATCGAGCGGGGCGTTCATCTGCTCTGCCTCGCTCAAGAACACGAACTGCGTGCCCCAGTGCATTAACTCCATCATCGATGCGAGCGCGAGCAGCATGGGAAGTTGAGCAACCAGCGTTGCCGGTTGCCGTTCGCGCTCGAGCGCCGACCGCACCGGCCCGGTCATGATGAGAAACATTCCGGCCCCGATGAGCAAATGCGTCGGACTCAAAAGCGCGTTGAATCCTTGCTCGAATCCCCACAGCGTGTGCTTGATCATATCGAGGATGCCGCCAACGAGAAAGACGATCAGGCCCGCAAGCGTCAGATCGTACGCCTTTGGAAGTGCGTAGCGCCAAGCAAATCCGTCACGGCGATTGCGCACCATTGCGATGCCGATGACGACGTAGCTCGCGAGCAAACCCGCATAGAGCAACGCATGCGCGGGCTCGAAAAATGTTTCGACCGTCGAGTGAAAGTGGTACCATGCGTCGAGCAAGATGCCGCCGGAGCACCACAGGCTCGCCACGGCCATCGACCAGTCGAGTAGTGCGCTAGGCGCGGGTCGCACGCTCATGTGCGGGGGGATTCCGCGAATATTACGAACCGCACCTTGTTATGTTTCAACGCTGCGCGCTGATTGCGGTCGCAATTCTCCTTGCCGCGTGCGAACGGCCGGCGGGCACGAGTCTCTCAGCGCGCGAGGTCACCGCGCTGCCGTTTCCTTGGCCGCGAGCGGCGCTCGCCGCGCCCGGCGCGCCCCCGCGGATCCTCGCGCTTTGGATGAACGAAACGACGATCGCACCGGGCACGCAGTGGATCGGGCGCATCGCAACGACGACCAACACGGCAAGCGTTGAAGTTCGGACGGAGTCGTTCTCCTTCAATGCGACGCGTCGCACCTTCGGTCAATTTACGTTTGCGCAGCACGTGCTCGATATCGTGCCGCAATACAAACGCGGCTATACGCTTTCGGTGATCGCCCGCAACGCGGCCGGCGAGCAAGACGCTCGCTTAATTCCGATCATCCTGCGTTAGCGAAGGGCCGATTACGATCGTAAACCGCGTAAAACCTTACCCTCGGTGTTGAGGTAATAGTGCGCAGAATCGAAGCGCGGCGAGTCGGCGAACATCAGATAGAGGTACTTGAAGTTTTCGGAGAACGCGTAGGCCGGAAAGAGATCGCCGGCAAGCATCGGCCAAACGCGTACGTCACGCAAGTTCGTATAGCCGTTTGTCACGCGACAATCGGCGCGAAGCGCGGAAAAATATTGATATGCGGTGCGCCGGTACTTCTCGTCGCCCGTCAGGAACCAAAGGTCGAATGCGGAGTTGGCATATTCGGGTCGTAGCTTGTAAGCGGGATCGACGACCGCAAAAGTGCGGTAGTCGATAACCTCCGGGATCAACGTGTACCGATCGAGTACGTCGGTCCACGAGTCGTAAAAGGCCTCACCGATTGCACGGTCGCCTCCCTTAGCGACGAGCTCGGCGTAGAATGAAGAAAGCTCGGTGATTTGCGAATCGCCGGTTGCAGCACCGGTGAGATAATTGACCGGCTGGAACCATAATCGTCCATCGACTTGAACGACTTTGTATTTGAGGATTGCATCGGTGAGCGTACGGTACCACTCGCGCGTTTGCTCGATGCCGAGCATCTGCCAGCCTCCCCACAGATATTCGTAGAACGAATCCGCCGGCTCGTCCGGAGCAACGTCGACCGGATCGGTGAACGCCCCCGTCTCGATATTGAAATTCGTGCCGAGCAAATCGAGCGGCGAGCGTTTGGCGATCACGGCTTCGTACGCGCGCATCGACGCGTTCAGATACTTCGGATCGCCGACCAACCGCGAAAGGTCTCCGAACTCGAGAATGTTCGAACCGATCTCGGCCATGTTGCTGAGCGGATCGCTCACGGCGCCGGTGCGCAGATTGGCGAAGCGGTACGGTGCACCGGTGGGCGATTTCGTGAAGCACACCATGAGCCGGTCGGCAAGGTCGCGGGCCCCATCGAGCATGAAGCGTTCGCTCGTGGCGTAGTACCCGGCGATCAGCCCTGCGACCATCCGGATAACGGCTTCGAACATTTGCACGTTGCCGTCCACGTCGAAGTTCAGATGGTTTTGCAGCCAGCGAACGCAGGCGTTCAGCTCGTCGTCGAGTTCCATCACGTAAAGCGTGTCGAGCGCTTCGATGATCGAAAGACCGAACGAATGACCGGGAATGAAGAAATTCGAGCCCGCTCCGCTGACCGGTTTCACCTCGTCGAAGCCCCAAGCGAATTGCTTGTATCCGGTCCATGCGTGCAGAAACTCGTCGCGCACCGCGGCAGCGACCGTTTTGGCGTCAGGGATGGTGTCGACGTCGCCCAAAAGCGAGAGCGATGCGGCGGTGCTTGCAGCGCGGCGGATGAAATCGCGCCGCTTCAAACGGTACGCTCGAGCGTGCGCTGATAGATGGCCAGTGCTACGTAGGCTGCGTGCAGCAGCGGCGTTGAGAGATTGAACCCTCGCGCTCGTTCGATCATGTCACCGAGGATATGATCGGCTTCCACCCTGTGCCCCTGCTGGAGATCGCGATACATCGACGATGCGAGCGGCGACCCGGCCTCCGTCAGTCGTGCGCGTACGTCGGCGAGCATCTCCGTCGAGGGTGCATACCCGGAAGCTCCGGCAACGGAAGCACATTCGCTCAGCATCCGGACCGCAAGGTCGGCACCATCGGCGGCTTCGATCGTGCCGATCGAGCCACGCAACAGGCACGTTATCGCGCCGAGCGCGGCGAGAAATACCCATTTGTCCCACATTTCTTGGAGGATCCGGTTCGATGCGCGAGCGGTAAAGCCGGCGCCTTGCATCTCGTCGTCGAGCGTGCGAACGCGCGGCGTGATTTCGCCGCCGAGCTCGCCGTAATGGAGGGACTGCATTTCGTTGAGCTGCACGATTCGTCCGTGCGCGTCGAGCGTGCTTGCGACGATGCAGACTCCACCGAGAACGGGATCCTTTCCGAACCGTTCGACCAGGACGTCGATGTGGCGCATGCCGTTGAGCATGGGGACGATCGCGGTTTCGCGTCCAACCGCCGGTGCGAAATGCTCGATAGCCGTTTGCAGAGCGTGCGCTTTGAGTCCAAGAAGGACGACGTCGTACGGCGATTCGATGGTTCCGGTTTCGACGACCTGCGGTTGAATTACGAGATCGCCGTGCGGGCTTCGAATTTGCAATCCGTCGGAACGAAGCTGGTGCGCGCGAGCCGGTCGCACCAAGAAGGTGACGTCGCGTCCTGCCGCTGCGAGACGGCCGCCGAAAAGCCCGCCGGTCGCACCTGCACCGACAACGAGAAAGCGCATCGTTCGTTCCTTATCGATAGACGGTCAACAATGCTGCAACCAGCAGGCCGATGGCCGCCACAGCGATCGATACCACGTATGCGGTTGTCACCGAAAGCGGGCTGACCTCGCCGCGGCGCAGATGCGCATCCGTATCGGCGTAACGCCACCCGCCTATCAGACCAATAACGATGCCCGCAAGCGCCATGGTTACGCCGAAAGCCGTCGAAAAATGCGGTGCCGTCGGCGCAGTATGGGTGATCGATCCGATCTCCGTGACGAAAAGGCCGAAACGCGCAATGACAAAGCCGAAGCCGATGAGCGCCAAAGCCGTACGAACGTAAGCGAGAAGCGTTCGCTCGTTGGCGAGCACGTCCGTCGTATGCATGATCATTACTTCATCATGCAGCGCACGGAGGTGTCAACCGGTCGTGAAGCTGCCGCTAACGCTACGTTCACGCAATCGGCAGCAAACTCTCAAGATATCGGACTCCTCGTTGTCAAGGAGCGGGCCTATTCTGTACTCGAGCGCTCGAGAAGAGAAATCAACGGGCGCACGAGGAAACAATGAACACGAAATCGATCATCGCCGCTTGCCTTATCGCCGCACTGCCGGCTACCGCGCTCGCCGATCCGCACGACAATCGCGGAAGCGCGCCTCATCCATCGGCGCCGGCGCGATCGTACCAGCCGTCAGCGCGTTCGTATCAACCGCGATACACGCAATCGACGTATCAACGCATGGCGTACACGCCACGTACGTCCGAGTACGCACCGCAACACTACGCGCAGCGTGACGAGCGCGTATTCCCGAGCTATGGTGGCCGCCAACCGTGGGTGTGGAACGGAGGTCGCGTATGGGCCGCAGCTCCGGGTTACTGGGGCGGAGGCTTCTGGGGGTCGCTCGCGATTGGTCTGTCGTTCAATGACTACGTCGTTCAACCGTCGTCGCCGGGAGCGCAGCTGCTCGCAAACTATGGCCTGCAACAAACCGATTGCGATCAGGATAATCTCGTTCAGATCTTTGGCCCGGACGGCAGCGAAATCTGCGCCTACCCCAACGACGAAGTAGGCCCGGGGCAATACCAGGTCGATCCGTCTACCTTAAGCCTGGTCTCGGGCTAACGCCTCAGATCACGTCGTCGGCGGCGCGGTAGCCACTCTCTAACGCGCCGCCGACCGTGCCTGCGTCATCGCTCCACGTCGCTTCGCCTGCAAAGAAGAGCGTCTGATCGACGGGGGCGCGCAGCATTTCGCGCGCATCTCCACCGCCTACGCGCAGAAAACTATAGGCTCCTCGCGAAAACGTATCGGATTGCCAGTCGTGGTAGTAGGCATTGCGCAAGACGGCGTTCACGTCGACCGATGGGAAAAGCGCGCTGCAGGTCGACACCGCGGCAGCGATCGGATCGATTTTGCGGTCGATGAGCGACTGTGCCGCTCCTCCTCCGGCCCATGCGACAAGCAACGGCGTACGCTGCGGTAAGCGCGTCCATAGCGCGCTCATCTCGCACTGTGGCGCGCGAAAGAATGCGGTGTCGCGAAAACGCCCGTCCTGCACCTCTTCCCAAAACGGCGTGCGAAAGTCGAGCACGACCTTGAGCACCGGTCCCATCGCGATCGCATCGATCGCGGCCTGCTTTTCCTTCGGCAAGGCAGGCTCGAACAAATCGTGCTGCTCTTGCAGCACGCCCACAGGCAGCGTTACGATGGCTCGCCGAGCCGCAATCTCAATCGGTTTCCCTTGACGCGTCGCTTGTATACGCACGTGTTGCGGTGACCAGCGCACGCGATCGACGCGCGTTCGCAAGAGCGTGCGCGTATTCACCGACCGCGCAAGGTGCTGCATGATCGGCGCGTAGCCGTGAAGCGGGCGAAACGAAGCGTCATTCGTTCCGCTTCGCCATTCCTTCGCGATTGCAATGATGCTTGCGTCGCCGGTTATCGCCGCGTCGAAGCCCTCGATGAGCGAGCGGATGGCGTCGCGTTGCTCGCCCGAAAGTTCGTCGCTCGGAACGGAGTCGAGAAATTCCTCGACGCTGCGATCCCGGCCGCGCACGTCGACGCGTCGCAGAATGCGTTCCGTCCAGTCCCAGAGGTCCCACGCCTCCTCGAATTCTCGGTCATAATCGCGCACGTAGCGCGAGCCGGTATCCATGCGCTCCTCGCCGCACTCTTGCATGAGCGAGAGCGTAACCGCGGGCAGGCCGTGGATGAATTCCGCGCCGAGTTCGATCGGCAGCGATCCGTCATACGATTGCAGCGTGTACGCGCGGCCGCCGATGCGTTCGCGCGCCTCGAGCAGCAGCAGATCGATGCCGTGATCGTGGAGGCGTCGCGCGGCCGCCAGTCCTGCGGCGCCCGCGCCAATCACCGCGACGTCGGTTTCGAACGTCGTCATCAACGTACGTTTTCAGGCGACGGCTCGTCGGAGAATCGCTCGCGAAACCACTGGATGAGAAATCGTTCGCCACGCAACGAGCAATCGATGCGTCCTTTGCGCGGAAGCGAATCGAACGCTCCGCGCTCGATGCCTTCTTGAATTTTGCGTTCAGCAATAACCGCGATGATGTCCATGCGCCTCGCCTGGTTTGCCGGGAACCCAAGGCCGATACCCGCAAAAAAGCGCTTCCGCGGGTTTCGCGGTTTCCCAATAGCCTCTAAGGATTGTACGTTGTCGAATCAGGTCCAGTATTATGTCCGATTGTTCGTCTTTATGCTCGGTTCTGCATGTTTTGGCGCAGCAAGCGTCATGTCGAAATCGCCCGCGATCGCTGTTTTCGTAGCCGTAACGGTCTTCGCGGGTCTGGGCCTGCTCAATCAAGCCCCGCGGAACTAGGGCCCCCGCATTTTCAGTCTGACGGGCCGATACGCAAGCGACTAAGCGAATGCCTAGGAAGATGCAGTTCCAAGACTCGGGTAGGCCCTACTGGGCTGCAATCTTGTACACTACAAGTGTTCGCCGCTCGCTAGTAGAGGTCTCACGAAATGCTACACGTGATCTTGAGCGGGGTATTGATGGCCCAATCGGCGCAATCGCAGCCGAGGTCGGATCCGCCCACGCAAGAAATACCAATCCTGTACAACGACCGTCACGTCTATGCCACGCCGGATAAACTCAAGCGGGGGCGCGTACTCGCGGCCCTTGTACGGGGTGGCACCATCCTCGTCCCACTGCGTTCGATGTTCGAACAAATGGGCGCGACGGTAACCTATGATGCTGGTAGCAAAACGGTTCACGTCTCAAAGCCGGGAGCGGACGTAGACGTTACCGTGGGTGTACCTGAGGTTACCATTAACGGTGAGCAACGTCCCCTGGACGTGCCGCCTGAAATCTACAAGGGCACTGTCGTCGTCCCCGTACGCGTGATTTCCGAAGGAATGGGGGCGTACGTGCAGTGGGTTCCCGACAGACGTCTTGTTGTCGTTCGTTACATTCCAGCGACGCCTCCGCCGGCTCCACCGCCGACGACGGCTCCGCCACCCCCGGCAACACCGGCTCCGACTCCAACGCCGGTTCCGGTACACAAACCGGTCAACGAACTCTTCATTGCCGGCGATTACTATTTCGCAGGCAAGACGTATGACGAGTTCAGTCCCGGAAACCGTACTACCGGATCGTGGTTTGCGCGAGGAGCCGCCGAATTTGATCACTTCATGTTCGGCGTCGACTATTCGCAATATCGATATCCACACGGATGCATCAACATCGCCATTCCAACGCCGGACTGCTTCGTGACCGTTGTCGGAAACAACGGCTCGGCCCCGGTCCCGGCTTTCACCGTTCGACGGACGTCGACTGAGTTGCACCTAGGCTATAAGGTCTTCGATCCACGAGTCTACGTGGGCGTGGCCTGGAATTTTGACACGATAAACGTCGGCTATCCAAACATGACCGGCGTAGGGTTCGGTGTGGAGAAGCTGCCCGATCTCGACCAAACGATCTCCTACTATGGCAGCTATTACTTCTATCCAAACACTCGCGGTACGTACACCGGGCTCGGCCAGTCGTTGCCGATGCAGTATTCGGTGCAAACGTATAAGATCGGCGCCACGTGGACCTTCTTGAAGCCGGTCTTCCTCGAGATCGGTTACAACGGCAACCGCGGCAACGCAAAAGCGAACGCCGTGCTGCCGGGCTACACGAACAATGCGGCCTATGCCGGATTGGGCATTACCTTCAACTACTGATCGATTCGCATCGATGACGCAACTGCGGCGCAGTTCACTACGAACTGCGCCGCTTGTCTCCCGCTAAAAGCCTTAGAACGGAAGCGAGCAGGCAACCCTGGCCGAAACGCGCCCGATTTGCGAACCCGTCACGATGGTGGGCACTATAGAGCTACACCGTTAGCCGTGGGGAGGGCGAGATGCTCGCTAAGGCTGTTGCAATAGTCTCGATCGTCGCAATGAGCGGCAGTGCAACGTTGCACGATTCCACCATCACCTTTAAACGAGCGCTCGGAGCGTGCTCGGGAGCGCTCGGTTCAGTCAGCTTCGCGCTCGGACACGCGCGCGTTGCAGCATCGGAGGGCGTCAATATTGATGAAACCGAGGCGGACCCGAACGGAAGGCTGAGTGCTACGCTCCAAAACGCGAGCGGTACTAAATCGGCAGCGGTTTCGATCGATCAGCGAGCCCGCTCGGTTTCAGCCAAACATGTGACCGTAGAGCTGAACCGCAGAGTCGCCTGCATATACCCCGATTAGCGTCACTCCTCATGGAGCTTCGGCAGGTACGTCAAATCGTCGGGCCGGAACCGCTGTTCGATCGACTCACCGTCCTTTTTATGAATGCGCACGACGACCGAACGCGTATCGGTCTCGATCACTTCACCTTCGACGCCCAGGCTTTCTATTTGAACGCGATCGCCGTATCTGAGGTTCGACATACTTTTACGCCATCGCGAGCGCACCGTGATTATCACAGTGGCCTTCTTCGGCGTGATGGAGATGACCGGCGACGAGATAGTCTGCGTGATCGCCGTGCGGTACGACCGCATGGCCGCACGAAGCAGAGTGAATGTGCCCTTTGTCGTGCGCGGTGCAGTCGTGACCGTGCGTGCACTGCGCGGGGTGCGTTGCATCTACGGCTACCCGGTGTTCGTCAACGTGATCTCCGTGTGCGCTGTGCATGTGGCCGTCGTGAAGGTAATCGACGTGGCCTTCGTGCTTCACCGCCGGGTGTACGCAATTTCCGTGAACGTGATCGTGAGGGCTGTGTGTCGCGTGAGCGCTCATGCGGAGCTCCTCTCTCGAGGGCGAACGTTCGCAAATACGGGGAACGGCTTCCTTTCTTCGCGCGTCTTCGCGCGCGCTAGAAGCGCTTCCAGCGCCGCTGTCTTACACTGCAAGTGATTGAGCGGACGCCTACGAGGAGGAGTTGGAGGACCGTGGTAGGGGTTCAACTGGCGTAACCCTGTACACTAGCCCAGCTCGCCCCTCGCTAGAAAAGGTCTCACGAATGCTACACGTGATCTTGAGCGCGGTATTGGCGGCCCAATCGACACAATTGCAGCCGAAATCGGACCCCCCCACGCAAGAAATACCAATCCTGTACAACGATCGTCACGTTTATGCCGCACCGGATAAACTGAAACGAGGGCGCGTGCTCGCGGCCCTTGTGAAGGGCGGTACGATTCTCGTTCCGTTGCGTTCGATGTTCGAGCAAATGGGTGCGACGGTAACCTACGATCCTGCACGTCGAGCCGTTCATGTCTCAAAGCCGGGAGCGGATGTCGACGTTACCGTCGGCGTTCCCGAAGTTACGATTGACGGCGAGAAACGCCCGCTCGATGTGCCGCCTGAAATATATAAGGGCGTCGTCGTCGTGCCGGTGCGCGTGATTTCCGAAGGAATGGGAGCATACGTGCAATGGGTTCCCGACAGACGGCTCGTGGTCGTTCGTTACCTTCCAGCGACGCCTCCGCCCGCAGCTCCGCCGACGGCGCCTCCACCTCCGCCCGTAAGGCGTCCCCGGCCGCCTGCACCTCCTCCGGTGCTCAAGCCAAAGAACGAAGCTTTCATCGTCGGCGACTATTATTTCTCGGGCAAAACCTACGACGAGTTCAGTCCGGGCAACCGCACTACCGGATCCTGGTTTGCGCGCGGAGCGGCCGAATTCAATCACTTCATGTTCGGCATCGACTACTCGCAATATCGATATCCCCACGGATGCATCAACATCGCCATTCCGACGCCGGACTGCCTTGTGGAAGTCGTCGGAAACACCGGGTTAACCGCCGTGCCGGCCTTCACCGTTCGCAGGACGCAGACCGAGTTGCACCTGGGCTACAAGATCTTCGATCCGCGAGTCTATGTCGGCGTCGCCTGGAATTTTGACACAACCAACGTCGGCTATCCGAACATGACCGGCGTGGGTTTCGGCGCGGAGAAGCTGCCCGATCTCGACCAAACGATTTCCTACTACGGCAGCTATTACTTCTATCCGAATACTCGCGGTACGTACACGGGCTTCGGTCAGTCGTTGCCAATGCAGTACTCGGTGCAGACGTATAAGATCGGTGTGACGTGGACGTTCTGGAAGCCGGTCTTCTTCGAGGTTGGTTACAACGGTAACCGTGGGAATGCGAAGGCAAATTCGGTGCGGCCGGGCTACACGAACAACGCGGCGTACGCCGGTTTGGGTGTTAACTTCAACTACTGACGAAATCGCATCCCGCGCAGCGCTATCGATCGTCGGCGACGATGAACTGTCCTGGACGCGCGTACGCCGCTTGGTTTGCCTCGCGCTACGGTTGTGCCATGCGCCCAATAACAGCAACTTTCGCCGCCCTCCTCCTCCTTGCGACAATCGCACCTGCGCTCGCGAATGGCACACTTCGCGCGCAGGAAAGCAACGGCACCGTTCGCGTTTACCATAACGTCTCGATCAAGGTCGTCCACCGCACTCTGCGCATCAGCTCGCACGACGGGAAGGGCACGTTGGTCGTCAATCAAGCCGCGTGTTCGTACGTTGGCGTAATCGAGCGCTGCTTTCCGGAGCGAGTATCGCTGGAGCAAGGCGGCTCGACCAGGCTAATCGATCTCAAGAACGGGACGATCTACGTGAATCCTACCGACGAGACGCAACAGCTACCGCTCTCCTCACAACACATTCCGCGGCACGGCGTTGTGCTCGAGTTCAACACGCAACGCGGCACCTACGTATCGATGACCGGAACGATCGACGGGTTAGTACGATGAAATTTTCTGCACTGTTTCTTGCGCTCGTCATTGCAGTGGCGCCGATCGCGACGCTCGCGCAGCACCGCGGCGGAGGCGGCGCCCGCGGCGGAGGCGGCGCCCGTCCGGCCGGCGGCGCGCGGCCAAACTCGGGTGGAGGCGGTGGGTTCAACTTCGATCGCGACACAGCGCCATCGCGTCCGGCCGGCAACAACACGCAACGTCCCAATGGAGGCAACTTCAACGGCGGCAATCACCCGAACAACGGCGGCAATCACCCGAACAACGGCGGCAATCATCCGAACAACGGCGGCAATCGCCCCAGCGGCGGCAACTACAACTACAACAACACCAACGTTAACCGCAACAACTACAACAATGTCAACGTCAACCGCGGCAGCCACACCTATTACAATGGCAGCGGCAACCGCGTCACGTGCAACAACTGCACCTTTGTGAGCAATCCGGTGTATGGGGGCGGAGGCGCGTGGGGATGGAATCGCGGCGTCGCATGGTATCCCGCGCCGGCGTATTGGGGTGGCGGTTTCTGGGGCGCGATGGCGGTTGGCGTTGCATCGGCTGCGGTGTTCGGCGCCATCGTTGCCAACAGCGTGACGTACCAGTCCTATCAGGTTATGCCGAACAGCCCCGGCGCAACGATGTTGGCGAATTATCGCCTCACGCAGACGCCGTGCGGACCGCCGAATCTGGTGGTCATCTTCGGTCCAAACAATAGTGTGATCTGCGCCTATCCAAATCAAATGGTTTCGCCCGGAAACTACAATCTCGATACGTCAACACTGTCGCTCGTCTCGGCGTAAACTTCGACGGGTGGCCTAGCCTGACGATTTGGCGTTATTCCGTCCTGGACGTGATGCCGCTTCGGTCATCACATTTCGCGGCGAGGCGCGTTATGTACAGCGGGTTCTAAACCCCGTCCGACGGAGGCTCTCTGTGAAAAACCTCGCGTGTGTCGCTCTTGGCGCGCTCCTTGCCTCGTGTGCAGCTGCCTACGGCCAGGCACCCGGAACAAGCCCCTACCCGACGATGGCGCCGATCGCGAAGTATCTGATGCCCAGCGCCGCCGCCGAAATCGCCTTGGCTCGCTCGGCCGCGCCGCCATCGATCTCCGCTCATGCGGAAGTGCTCGTCCTCACGAAGCAAGGCTACATCGTCGGGGCCCAAGGCACCAACGGCTGGGTCTGCATGGTCGGACGCTCGTGGACGGCGGGTTTTGATGATCCCGAGTTCTGGAACTGGCGCGGCCTCGGGCCGGCGTGCCTCAATCCTCCCGCGGTGCAGAGCGTACTTCCGCAATACGTCGCACGTACGAAATGGGCGATCGCCGGCGACACGCGCGAGGAGATCGCTGCCAAGGCGAAAGCCGCCTACGCCGACCACCAATTCACCGATCCTGCTCCCGCTTCGTTTGCGCTCATGCTATCCAAAGACGGTTATCTGCTCGGTGCCGACGGACCGTGGCGTCCGCACGTCATGCCGTTCATCGCATACGACCAACGAGCGACGTGGGGAGTGGGCTTCAAGGGATCGCCGATCCTCGGGAACACGCCAAACACGTTTCGCCCGTACGAGCCGGTGACGATCGCAATTCCGGTGTCGCGCTGGTCCGACGGTTCGCCCGCTCCAAAGTGACGCGAAAATTGGCGTTGCTCGGTCCTGGACGCTATACCGGCGGTATTCGTCCAGCCTCGCTACGCTAGACGGTACGCTCCCTACGCGTTGCTGCGCACTGTACGAGGTCTGCAATGGAAGATAAAAAAGCGGACGGCAGGGTCCTGCCGTATCCTGAGCCACCGTTTCGCGGCAAAATAGAACGACTAGCACAAGATTCGGTTTCGGATTTTCCGAAGGCCGTTGAAGCTCCCCCGAATGCACCGAATGTCCTACTGATCATGACCGACGACGTCGGGTTTGGCGCGTCCAGCAGGTTTGGCGGCCCGATTCCCACGCCGACATTCGATCGCGTTGCGAATGCAGGCCTGCGCTACACGATGTTTCATACGACGTCGCTCTGTTCTCCGACGCGATCGGCTCTCATTACCGGTCGCAATCACCATACGGTATCGTGCGGTGTTATCACCGAGAT
>JASHZC010000269.1 GCA_030042755.1 Vulcanimicrobiota bacterium
CGCCTGCGCGCGACCGTCGAGGTCCGTCCCGAAATCGCCTTGGGCGAGTATCGCGGCATTGCCGTTTCGCGACCGTCCGCGTCGGTCAGCGAGAGCGAGATCGACCGCAGTCTGGAAGCGCTCGCCAGAGAACGGGCCACCCTCGTTCCCGAGGAGCGGCCGGCGCAGCTCGGCGACGTCGTCACGGCCGACTACGAAGGAAGAGTCGACGGAACTGCCTTCGATGGCGGAAGCGCGACCGGCGAAGTCTTCGAGCTGCGCGAAGGGCGCTTCATTCCCGGATTCGTCGAGGGCATCGCCGGGATGAAGGCCGGCGAGACTCGGTCGATTGAGGTCCGCTTCCCCGACGACTACGGCGCGGCGGAGCTGGCCGGGAAGAACGCCGACTTCACCGTGAGCCTGCGCGATGTCAAAAGGCTAGAGCTTCCGGCACTCGACGATGCGTTCGCCCAAAGCCTCTCCGGCAACCAAACGCTGGACGAACTGCGCGCCGACTTGAGGCGTCGCTTGGAAGCGGTCGCGCAGGCCCGTGCGCGCCGTGCAGTGGGCAACGCGGTGATGGAACGGCTCCTTGCAGCGCACGACTTCCCGTTGCCGCCGACGATGGTCGAGAGCGAGGTGGACCACCTCATCAGCGATGCGGCCGCGACGGCGGCGAGAGGCGGCGTAAACTACGACGAGTTCTTGAAGCAGAGCGGGAAGAGCGAAGAGGAACTGCGAGCCGATTATCGCGCCGAGGCATCCTCACGGGTCAAGGCCACACTGCTAATCGAGCAAGTCGCGAAGGCCGAAAACATCGTCGCGACGCCGGCCGACGTCATGCACGAGCTCGAGGCGCTCTCCAGGCAGTACGGGCAGCCCGTTGCCCGAATTCGCAAAGCCCTGGGCAACAATCTGCTTTCATTAATGGAAGGTATCGTGCGAACGAAGACGCTCGACTTCCTCATCGATAACGCCCAGGTGACCGCTCCCGAAGAAACCATCGACCCAGCGTCGTAGTTCACCTATCGGGAGCAATTCCACCGGAGGGAGAAAAACTTTGGGCCACCTAGTTCCGATGGTCGTGGAGCAGACGGCGCGCGGCGAGCGCGCGTACGATATCTATTCGCGCCTGCTAAAGGACCGGATCGTCTTTGTCGGAGGTCCGATCGACGACCACCTGGCGAATCTGGTAATCGCGCAGCTGCTCTTTCTTGAAAAGGAAGATCCGGACAAGGACATCGACATGTATCTTAACAGTCCGGGCGGCAGCGTGACGGCCGGTCTCGCCATGTACGACGCAATGCGCTTCATTAAGCCGGACGTCGCTACCATCTGCATGGGCTTCGCGGCCTCGATGGGATCGATTCTGCTGACCGGCGGGGCGGCCGGCAAGCGCTATGCGCTGCCGAACGCCAAAATCGTGATCCACCAGCCTTGGGTCTCTCAGATCGGCGGCCAGGCCACCGACGTCGAGATCGCCGCCCGCGACCTGCTGGCCACCCGCCAGACGGTCGCACGAATCTATGAAGAGACCACGCATAAGCCCCTCGACCAGGTCCTAAAAGACATCGAACGAGACTACTACATGACGGCCCAAGAGGCGAAGGATTACGGGATAATCGACCAGATCATCGAAAACCGGCAAAATCTGCCGTTGCCGGCATAACGGCCGAAGGAGGGTGCCCGGGCGCGCGATGTTCCGTTTTGGAGACGACAAGGGTCAGCTGAAGTGCAGCTTCTGCGGAAAATCGCAGGAGCAAGTGCGCAAGTTGATCGCTGGGCCGGGCGTGTACATCTGCGATGAGTGTATCGAGCTCTGCAATGAGATCATTGAAGAAGAGCTCTACAAGAACGTCGACGAGAACCTCCGCCTCCGCAACATCCCCAAGCCGAAGGAGATCAATCACATCCTCAACCAGTATGTGATCGGTCAGGAGCGAGCCAAGAAGTCACTGGCGGTCGCCGTTTACAACCACTACAAGCGCATCAACGTCGGCGGAACCGCCGATGACGTCGAGCTGCAGAAGTCGAACATTCTTCTGGTAGGACCAACCGGATCCGGCAAGACGTATCTGGCGCAAACACTCGCCAAGATCCTCGACGTGCCGCTGGCGATGGCCGATGCAACGTCGCTTACCGAGGCCGGCTACGTCGGAGAAGACGTCGAGAACATCCTGCTCAAGCTGATTCAGGCGGCGGACTACGACGTCAAGCGCGCCGAGAAGGGCATCGTCTACATCGACGAGATCGACAAGATCGCGCGCAAGAGCGAGAATCCCTCGATCACGCGTGACGTCTCGGGCGAAGGCGTGCAACAAGCCCTGCTCAAGATTCTGGAAGGCACGACTGCCAATGTGCCGCCGCAGGGTGGTCGCAAGCATCCGCATCAAGAGTTCATCCAGATCGATACCACGAACGTGCTGTTCATCTGCGGGGGCGCCTTCGACGGGCTGGAGCGCATCATCGAGTCCCGCGTAGCGGCGAACAACATGGGTTTCCGCGCGCAGCCCGAGGGCAAGCGCGACGTGCGGGTCGGCAAGCTGCTCCAGCAGCTGATGCCCGAGGATCTGCTGCGCTTCGGACTGATCCCGGAGTTCATCGGCCGCCTGCCGATCGTGGTTACGCTCGACGCGTTGGATGAGCTTGCGCTACGGCGAATCCTGACCGAGCCGCGCAACGCGCTCGTGCGTCAGTTCCAGAAGATCCTCAACATGGATGGCGTCGATCTCCAGTTCACCAAAGAGGCGCTTGTCGCGATCGCGGCCAAGGCGCAGGGCCGCAAGACGGGTGCCCGCGGGCTCCGGTCGATCCTCGAAGAGACGATGCTCGAGGTCATGTACGATCTGCCCTCGCTCCAAGGCGTCAAGAAGTGCATCGTCAACAAAGACGTCATCGAAAAGAAAGAGTCTCCGACGCTCATCTATCAGGAGCAGAAGAAGGACATGCCCGCTTAGCGGGGCAGCCCTTCA
>JASHZC010000270.1 GCA_030042755.1 Vulcanimicrobiota bacterium
GCGCAATCATGCGCGGCGCGGATCGCAACGAAGGGCAGTCATAACGTGGCGACGATGACGCGAGCGATGACCGGCGTAGCGCCGAAGACCTGGGCGAGCCGCACGTGGTGGGGACTGTCGGTTGCGTGCCTCGTTGCCGTAATCGGGATTTTGTTCTCGATCTTTGCGTTCGTCATTGCACGCGGCGTGCCGGCGCTACGGCCGGAAATCTTCGTAACGACGACGACGGGTATCGCGGGCGGCCTGCTCAACGCAATCGCCGGAACGTTCATGCTCGTCTTTTCCGGACTGTTCATCGTGGTGTTGATTGGACTCGGCACGGCGATTTGGACGGTAGAGTTTGCGCCGCCGTGGGGCCAAAAGGTAATTCGCTTCATGGTCGACGTT
Organism: Vulcanimicrobiota bacterium; assembly: GCA_030042755.1. Next base: position 388 of record JASHZC010000270.1, read on the forward strand.
CTGGTTGGCGTTCCGTCGATCGTGGTCGGGTATTTTCTCTACGTGGCGCTGGTCGAAATGGCGGGCTGGGGATTTTCGCTTGTAGCTGGGGCGTTGGCGCTCGCGATCTTCATGTTGCCGTACGTGGTGCGCGCTGCCGACGTTGCATTGACCAACGTGCCGACGGGGTTGAAGGAAGGCGCGTTCGCTTTAGGCGCGCGGCCGGCGATGGTGATCTCATCGATTAATCTTCCGTACGCGCTGCCCGGCATCTTGACCGGCGTCTTGGTCGCGACGGGGATCGGACTTGGCGAAACGGCGCCGCTGATTTATACCGCGGGCTGGTCGAACTACTTGCCGAAGCTCGCGCTGACGCATTCGCCGGTGGGATATCTTACCTACGTCGTGTGGACGTACATCAATCAGCCGTTCGAGCAATCGCATCAACTCGCATACGCCGCGGCAGCATTGCTGATGATCTTCGTCTTCTTGACGAACCTCTTGGCGCGCAGCTTCGTGGAGTACAAGCTCGGCAAAGGTCGCGCGCGGTAGCGGTACCTTCGTCCTTCGCCCTTCGTCCTTCGTCCTTCGACTACGCGCGCTTCGCGCGCTCCGCTCAGGATGACAAGGATGGTGAGCGCGCTCGGCTCAGGATGACAGGGTTGGTGCGACAAAATATTGTCCAATAGGGCTATTTTTGAGCGGGGCAGAACCTATGGGTTATGCGTGTTATCGTGCACAGAATTGCTGCGTTCTGCTCGCTCGTCTTGTGTTGTGGCGCCGCGTTGGCACCTTCGGCGGCGAATCTGTATGCGAGGCCAGGCTATGTATTCTACGTAGACCGGCATCGCGTCAATCTCGTGTGTGTCGGATCCGGCCGGCCGGTGGTCGTGCTCGACGCGGGTCTTGGCGATTGGTCTCCATCCTGGATTCCCGTGCAACGCAGCTTGGCTTCGATAACCACTACGTGCGCGTACGATCGCGCAGGGCTCGGATTTAGCGAAGGTTCCCGTGCTCCGCGTACGTCGATGGAGATCGCAGCCGAGCTGCACGCGCTCTTGCTTGCCGCCAAGCTACCACCGCCATACGTGCTCGTGGGTCATTCGTTCGGCGGACTGAACCAGCAGGCGTTCGCGGAGCGCTATTTGCCGGACGTCGCGGGGCTCGTATTTGTGGACAGCACCGTTGACGCCCCATTTCCCGCATTCATGAAAGAACTTACCGATTCGCAGCTGGCAGCAGGCCGAAAGTGTGCTGCGATGGCGCGCGCGAACCTGTTTCGCTCGGACTCGGCATCATTTGAGAATTGCTTTCACTGGCTGTGGGGGCTGGATTCGCTGCCAAACAATGGCATCACGCCGGAACTTCGCTTAGCGGTGCGAGAGCAGGCACGGCATCCTGCACCATATGACGCCGGCGTATCGGAGTTGGCGTTGGTACCTGAGAGCCTGAAAGAAGTGCGCGCGCATCCGCGTTCGTACGGCTCGGTTCCGATGGTCGTGCTCACCGCAACGACGCACGGCGAGAGCCAACTTCCGCCTGCCATGCGCAGTGCAATGCTGCACTTCGAGCCGAAGTGGCGCGCGGCTCAGGACCAGCTCGCCGCGCGCTCCACGTGCACGCGGCACGAGCTTGTCGATAGCGATCATTACATTCAGTTCTATCGTCCGCAAGTCGTAATCGATGCGGTAACGCGTGTCGTAACGCAGGTTCGCGCGGGGAAATGCACGTGACGATCGACGCAATTCTTGCGCGGCACGATGAAGCACGTTCGCGGTTGGGCGTAGCGTTCTACGATCTGGAGGCGAAGCGCTTTGTCTACGAACGCAACAGCAGCGAACTATTCGCGGGCGCGTCGACAACGAAAGTCCTCACGTGCGCTGCGGCGCTTCACGCTCTCGGTGAAGAGTATCGCTTTGTCACGCAGGTCGTCCGCACGGGCGATATCGACGAGCGCGGCGTCTTGCATGGCGACCTCGTTCTGGTTGCGTCGGGCGATCCCAACCTTTCGGGCCGCATCAACGAACGCGACGAATTGGATTTCTGCGATTACGATCACGCGTTGGCGGGAAGCGGCTACGACGTTGGCGTCGTCGAACGCGACCCGCTGCTGGTTCTTCGGGGATTTGCGGATCAGATCGCTGCCGCAGGGATTCGTGAAGTAGCGGGCATTGTCGCCGTCGATCTTGCCGCCTTCGCAGACGCCGGACCCGAAGCGGGAACGGCTGCCGTGATTTCGTCCGTGGCCGTCAACGACAACTTCGTCGATTTGACGTTCACCGCGAGCGAGCGCGAGGGCGAACCGGTCGAGATCGTCGCGAGTCCGGTGACGACGTACGTTCGCATCGTCAATCGTCTTGTTACCGGAGCGCGAGGTGCGACGCACGACGTTCGCCTTGTCACGCATACCGACGAGCGCGGACGAGCGGTTGTCGAAGTCGCCGGCGTCGTTCCGGCGGGTGAAATGAAGCGAGGCGGCTATCCTGTGCCATCACCGGCCGCTTTTGCAGCCGCGGCGTTCGCAAGCGTGCTGGAACACCGAGGCATACGCGTTGCGGGGGGACCTGCGGTCGCACCGATGTCCGAGTACCGCGATGCGGGTGTCGTCGCGGTACACCGGTCGCCGCCGTTGCGCGAAGTCGTGAAAGTCGTTTTGAAAGTCAGCCAAAACCTTCACGCGGAAATGCTGCTTCGCGCGGCGGAGCACGCAGACGGCGGCGACATGGGGAACACGTATACGGCGCAGCGAGAGCTGATCGCGTTGCTTGGGCTGGACGACGACGGCGTCTTTCAGGGCGACGGCTGTGGCGCGGCGGGCACGTTTACGGCTCGGTTCATGTGCGCGTTTCTGGCCGGAATTCGCGATCTCTCATTCGCCGACGCGTTCGAACGCGCGCTGCCTGTTCTTGGGCGTGACGGGACACTGCACGGCGTTCAGAGGGGAAGTCTTGCAGCAGTCGCCGGAGCAGTTCACGCAAAGACCGGCACGATGGGGTATTACGATCGGATTTTTTCGCGGCCATTCGTTTCTGCAAAGGCGCTTGCGGGTTACATGACGACTGCAAAGGGAACGGAACTCGCCTTTGCCGTTTTTCTGCAGAATTTTCCGGGTAGTGTGGATGAAGCCGGGGAACTGCTCGGTTCGATCGCCGTTGCCGGTTACGACGAGCTGTGAGAAGTTTTCGAGCGCTTCTCGCCATCGCACTCGAGATTTCGCTGCTTGCGGGCTGCACTAAGGGCGCGAGCGTACGATCGAATGACGAGCTGGTCGTTGCCGTTGCCACCGAACCGCAATCTCTCAATCCACTTTTGCTCGAGGGCCCCATCGGCACCATGGTCGGAAGTTTGATCTATTCGTATCTGTTGGCCGACGGCCCAAACGGCGAGATGATACCGGAAGTCGCGAAAGAAGTCCCGACGCTTCGCAACGGCGGGATCTCACCGGACGGCCGGCGCGTCGTCTATCACCTTCGTCGCGACGTCCGATGGCAAGACGGCGCGAAGCTCACCGCGCGCGACTGCGTGTTCACGTATCGTGCCGTGCTGAATCCGAATAACGCGATTCCCTCGCGCTACGGTTACGACGACATAGAATCGGTGACTGCTCCCGACGACTACACGCTCGTGGTGAAGCTGGCGCATCCCGTGCGCAGTGCCATTGACGGATTTCTGGCGCCGGATGGCAATTACGCGATCATGCCCGAGCATCTGCTTGCGAAATATCCCAACGTCAACCAGATCAGCTTTAACACGCAGCCGGTTGGGTCGGGTCCTTATCGCGTCGTGGAATGGATGCATGGCGATCACGTCTTGCTGCAAGCGAATCGGCTGTATTTTCGTGGGGCGCCGCACATCAAGGAGCTACTGCTGAAGTTCGTGCCCGACAGCGTCACGACGCTGAATCAACTTCGGGACGGAGAGGTCGACGCCGCGTTCGATTTGGATCCGGAGCTGTCTCAGCAGGCTCAGGATATACCAAACGTGCGCGTCGTGTTTTCGCCATACAGTGGGATGGGCGTGCTCGTGCTGAACGCGGAGCGCGGACCGACTGCGAATCCTCGCGTCAGGGAAGCGATTGCAAGCGCTTTGGACGACAAAACGATCGTCGCGAAAGTCGCGCGCGGCACATTCTTGGCGCGCAACGGACGGCGCGTACTGTTGCTGATGCCGAGTGGAGATGTGACGCAGAGTCCGGCGTACGATCCGGTGCGCGCTCGTGCGCTGCTCGATGAGGCCGGTTGGACTGTTGGGAGCGATGGCGTTCGGCGCAAGGAAGGCCGTCGTCTCGAGCTTACGCTCATCACTAGTCCCGCTCAACCGATGTCCGCGGCGGTTACGGTGCTCGTGCAAGCCGCGTTGATCAGGGTTGGCATCGACACGACGATTCACAGCTATGCATCGGCGATCTATAAGGTGCCGGCGAGTGCGGGTGGGCCGCTTTTCGCCGGTCGCTTTTCGCTGGCGTATCTTTTGATTACAACCGGCGACGACGGCGATCTGGATTTCCTCTACGATTGCTCGCAGCGTCCGCCGCAGGGCTTCGACATTTCGCGTCTGTGCGATCGGCGCGTCGACGCAATTGCCGAAGCGGGCTCGCAATCGCTCGACCCAGCCGTCGTTCGGCGCGAGAATGCGCGGCTAGAATTGCTGCTGGAAGAAGATGTGCCCGAGGTGGTGCTCTATCAGCCGCAGCGCGTCAGCGCGTTCTCCAAGCGTCTGCGCGGGTTCAATCCGTCGGCGGTGTCGCCGTACACGAACTCGTGGAAGTGGACGTTGCGGTAGCGCGCTTCGTCCTTCGTCCTTCGACTACGGCGCTTCGCGCCTCCGCTCAGGATGACAAGGTTAGTGCGCGCATCCGCTCAGGATGACAAGGTTAGTGCGCGCCTCCGCTCAGGGTCAGTTGGGTTGGGCCGTTAATAGGTTGCTTGCGAGGTTGACGCCGAGCGCCAGGATTGCGGTGTTGTACACGAACGAGAGGAGTCCGTGGAAGAGTACGACGACGCGCACTCCCGGGTCGGTGATCTTTACGTCCGACACCTGGAACGTCATGCCTACCGTGAATGAGAAGTAGGCGAAATCGTAGTCGTCGGGCTCGCGCGTTCGTGGAAAGCGTAAGCCGCGTTCGGGCCTTCCGTCTTTATCCCAGTCATAGTAATAGAGATGGGCGTAGCGGAACGTGAACATCGTGTGCATCAGCAGCCAACCGAGTGCGAGCGCAAGAACGCCGACCGTTAACGCTACTCCTCGATTTGCGCTCGACATATGCTCTCCGGGACCGAGTATCGTGATCGCGGAGGCGAGGCCGCCGAAGACGGTACACAACACGATGATGACCTGAGCGCCTTTTCCAGGGTCCCTCGGGGAAGCGCGACGGAGCGTTTCTGCTGCATTCTTGCGCAGCCCAATAGTCCAGTCTGAAAGAAGTATGATGAAGGCGGCGACGTCGTATGCTACGCCCGCTCGAATCGGACCATGCAGCCAGGGCCTCGCGAAAAATAACACGGCAGCCCCCACGAGCAAACCTCCGCCGATCGCAATCCAACGAACGACGAACCAGGATTGCGCAGCGCGAGCTAGCGTTAGCCCATCTCCGCGGTTGAGCGGTTTGCTTTTGCGCGCGCTTCGATGTCGGCCCGAATCGCCTTCAGGTCGTCGGAGCGTCGCTGCGCCCACTCGCAGAGCACAGACAAGGGCTGCATCACGTCTTCACCCAGTGGAGTCAGCGAATATTCAACGCGCGGGGGAACTTCGGCGAAAACGTCGCGCTGGACAAAGCGGCGCGTTTCGAGTTCGCGTAATGTCGAGGTCAGCATCTTCGGTGATGCGCTCGGCATGAGGCGCTGCAAGTCGCTGTAGCGCTTGCGACCCGAGGAGAGCGCATAGATCAAGAGGATGGCCCACTTGTCGGCAAGCAACGCAATGGCTTGGTGGCCAGCGCACGTCTCGTCGAAAATCGTCAGATTATGAATGCGCTCGGTCGCCGCGCTTGCCCACTGGTTGAGATCGGTGTTTTCCGTTTCGCTCATCAGGTACTTTCACGTACGTAATGCACCGCGGAGTACATTCTTCTCATCGACGCCCGCCGCGTGGCATCATAAGTCTCCGCGCGGAAATTTCTTGGCGAAGGGGGAAACCCTTGCCGATCGATGGGAGGAGGTCGAATGAACATGCATCCGGGGAAGAGGGCAGCAGCCGTATTGGCTGCGCTCATCTCGGCGGCGTTCTTCGGCCTAAATGCAATCGGCTCCAAGGTTCTCTACGCGCCAACCTCGCCGGCACACTTCGATGCGGACGGCCTGTTTGTCGCACGCGGCGTGTGGACGTTGCCGCTCTTTCTCATATTGACCTTTGTGACGCGGCCACGTCCCTGGCCGAAGGTCAGCAAGGGTGACTGGATTCTTTTCGGATTATGCGGTCTCGCATACGGTCCCGGGACGAACGCGCTTTCGGCCCTCGGCGCAAGCCGCACGAGCGGCGCTCACGCGGTGTTGTTGTTGAGTCTCTTTCCGCCGCTGGCGTCGTTGTTTGCGGCGATCGCCTTGCGCGAGCGGCTCGCGCCCATACGCATCGTCGCGATCGTCATAGGAGTCATTGGCGCGGCTACGCTCACGATCGCGCGGTCGGGGAGCGGATCCTCGCCGCAAGGAGACATGCTCTGGGCATCGTTCATCTTCACGTGGGCGCTGCTGACGGTCGGGATCCGCAAACTCGACGCGAAGTATCCTCCACTTTTCGTGGTCGGGCTCTTCGGTTCTATCGGAGCCCTGCTGCTCGGCCTCATCGGCGTACTGCTTGGCCGTACTGATGCGATGCTGATTCCGCTGCACCACTTCGATCCAACGACGGTCATCTGGTTCGACCTCGAGCTCGTTTTGCTGCTCTCGCTTGGCGCTCAGCCGCTGCAAGGCTTCGCGCTGCGCACGATTCCGGTCGGGCTGGTCACCGCCTTGACTTCGTACGGTTCGATTTTCGTCGGAATACTTGGCGCATTGCTGATACTGCACGAGCAACTCACCATTTGGACGTTCGTCGCCGGTTCGTTGCTCGTCGTCGCACTCGCGCTCACCGTCATTCCGGAGAAAACACTTTTCGCGTCGCGGCCAGACGCTACAACTCTACACATAGGTGCATAATGAATATGACGAAAGACGATATCGCAGCAAATTTGGCGTCCGCGCTGAAGCCGCCGGTTGGGGCCAACTCTCGTGACCTAAGGGTCGTTGCCGAGAGCAACACGATGATATGGAACGCGATCGTCGCTCACAACGGATATGTCTATGTCTCCGGTCCGCGATGGTCGGGCGGCTCGCCTTCGATGGCGCGCCTCGACGCAAACGGCCAACCGACTGCATATCCTAACGCTGCTTGGAATAGCTGGAAAAGCGGAGACGCGACGGACAATGCGTTCGTGAACGTCAATGCCTTGCACTACGACGCTCGCGGACACATCTACGCGATTGATACCGGCAGCCCACAGTTCGGCGGCGATCCACTTCCGGGTGGCGCGAAGGTGGTCTGCATTGACCTTGCCACCGACAGCGTGATGGAAATCTTCACCTTCCCGTCCGACGTCGTGCGTCCGGGAAGTTACGTCGATGACATCCGGATTCACGGCGACCACGGCTACCTTACCGACGCCGGAAATCCAGGCATCATCATTCTCAACATGAAGACCGGCAAATCGCGCCGTGTCCTCGATGGACATCCGTCAGTGACCGCTCCGTCGGATCGTCCGATCATCGTGGACGGCGAAACGGTTCTTGCACCCGACGGCTCTAATCTCAAGGTGAATAGCGATCCGCTCGAGCTATCACCGGATGGCACGTGGTTTTACTTTGGCCCGCTTGAAGGGCCGTGGGCGAAAATCGAGACGAAATATCTCGATGACGACTCGCTCACTTCGGATGAGATCGCACGGCACGTTGAGCCATGGACGGATCTTCCGCCAATCGGTGGAGCGGCGATGGACCGCGCCGGCAATCTCTACTTCACGGACCTCGCAGACTCGTCGCTCAAGAAACGCGCACCCGACGGAACGGTCACCGTCGTGGTCAAGGATCCGAATCTGCATTGGGTCGATGCGCCATTCATCGACGAGTATGACGCCATTTGGCTGCCGGTTCCGCAGCTAGACCGAGTCGGACTCTTTCACAATGGCACGTCGAAGATCCAGTGGCCGATTCGCCTGTATCACCTGCAGCTGTAGATGTGGGTGAGAGTGCTCGTCCTTCGCCCTTCGTCCTTCGACTGCGGCGCTTCGCGCCTCCGCTCAGGATGACAAGGTTAGTTCACCCTTCGACAAGCTCAGGGTGACACAGTGGTTCACCGTTCGTCCTTCGCCCTTCGACTACGCTCGCTGCGCTCGCTCCGCTCAGGATGACAAAGTTAGTTCACCCTTCGACAAGCTCAGGGTGACACATTGGTTCACCGTTCGCCCTTCGTCCTTCGACTGCGGCGCTTCGCGCCTCCGCTCAGGATGACAAACTCTGCGCGCGCTCCGCTTGGGTTCAGAGTTCGCGTTGGTAATAGAATTGAATCGTGAAGGGTTGGATTGGTCCGAACGTCGGCGTTCCGGTGAAGTTGCCGTTTGAAAGTAGGTATGCGCCGTTTGTGAATGCGTAGCTGTCTCGTGCGATGTACGGATAACAGCCGCGGGCGCTGCCGGTTTGTGACACGCAGCTGTTGTATCCCGTCTGCGGTCCGGAGAGTCCGGTCGCAACCGGCTGATACCACGGGTTGATCGCCGGGACTGAGTTCACCCACGCATTTCCAAACAGATTCAAGACCTGGACGCCGAACGTGTTGCCGTGGAACTTGTATTCGAGCGAAAGATCGGCTTCGAGATTTGGATGCGACAAGATTCCGCCGTTTGCAGCGGTTGCCGGTGTGCCGCGCGTAGCCGCCACATTCGGATTGTTCGATAAGCCCGGATACGCGGGATCGTAGTAATTCGTCGATATCGCTTGACCGGGATCGTCACCGATGAGGCTCGA
>JASHZC010000271.1 GCA_030042755.1 Vulcanimicrobiota bacterium
GAGGGCGCGTCAGACGACGGGCGGCGATGCGGGCGATCGTCACCGGGTGCGTCAGCGCGGTGAGGATTTGGCCGAGCGGCGTGTCCGGCTCGTGAAAGACGCCCAGCTGCCGGAATACCAATGCGCGGTCGTAGTAGACGCGCTCGCCCGCAAGGCGATCTTGCGCGTCGAAGCTGAAGACGCCGCAGAGCGGCACCGCTACGGTGCGTCCCGTGCCGGGCAGGCCACGCCACGTACCGTGGTGGGTGCCGCGGATCACGACTTCGAGAACCACGCCATTCTGCGTCACGTGCTCCCGTTCGACGTCGATGTGCAGGTCGGGAACGGCTTGAAACAAGTCCTGATAATGCGAGCGCACGGCATCGTGCCCGATGAAGTGTTCGCTACAGGGCTCGTCGTCGTAGCGCGCCGTGTCTCCGAACGGCGTCATGATCCCGTTCAGGTCGTGCTCGTTCTCGCCTTTGACGTGCTCGCGAACGAGCGCCAAGCGCGCTGCTGATCGTTGATCCAGCTCCATCGCATCTCTCCTACTCGGCCTAGAATTTCTTCCGCGCGATAGACGACCCTACCCCCAAAACTGCACGCTAGCCTGGCGTGGGCCATCTTGGCGAGCTGGTTTCTCGGGTGCCTCTGCTGCTCGTTTCAGGCCGCAGCCACGGAATCCCATCCTGACTGTTTCGGCATATAGCAGATATTGCGACAGGTTACGCGGCACGAACTCGAAATACACATTTTGGGTCAGGCGTGGCCCAAACATCGCAAAGGAGAGTCGTATGCGCAAAGAGGCGGAAAACCGAGTGCTCGGACGCATGGGGGCTCGCGAACTGACGCCCGAGGAGGTTGAGCGGGCGATGCGTAGTTCGCAGCACACGAATGTGATCACCGTAAATCCAGTCACGCATAGCCTGGACGGGGACGGCATCTGATTCCACCGCGAACCATGTTGCGGGTGCGTACACCGCGCACCCGCAACATGAAAGTTTTCGTTCTAGCGCCGGAAGACGATAATCACACGGCTCCGGTTAAATGGGCGCTAGAACGAGCGGGGTACGAGGTACATTGCTGGTCCGGCTTGGGTTGGTCTCCCGATCGCCAAGCATCGATTGAGGTCTTGGACGAGTTGGCGATACGCCTTGGATCGGGCGAGTTGAAGGAGGGAGACGTGGTTTGGATCCGCAGACCCGGGCCTCCAAGCCTCAATCCTAACGTTTCGGAAGCGGACCGAAAATTTGCCGAGGCTGAATATCGCTGGTTCTTCGATTCTCTGGCGTATCTGCTCGAACTGCTCCCCGTGCGATGCATCAACAAGTATTCCGCCTCGCGAGTCATCAGGAACAAGTCCGTGCAACTGGTGCTGGCGCGGTGCTGCGGGCTCAGGGTTCCGCGAACGCTAATGTCAAACGATCCCGAGTCAGTGAGGAGTTACCTTCACCGGCATTCCGGCCCGTTGATTTGCAAGGCTTTTTTCCCACACATTTGGCGCCGCGCCAATGGTGATGAATCCGTCGCAGTGACGGAAACATTCGAGCTTACCGAGGACATGTTGCCGGCCGACGAAGTGCTTACTTATGCTCCGGCCATCTATCAGCAGATGATTGCGAAGCAATTCGATGTTCGCGTGGTGCTCTTGGGCACCGCCGTGTACTCCTGTGCACTCTACAATTCGAAGGCGTCAATCGATTGGCGTCAGGACGTCACTCAAGGGCTTGTACGGGTCGAAAGCCTTGTCACGCCGAACGAGATCAGGGAACAGGTTCTCGCTTTTGCGCAAAAAGCGGGCATCGTTTTCGGCAGCTTCGATTTTGCCGTAGATCACGACGGAAACTGGTGGTTCTTCGAAGTGAACGAGCAAGGGCAGTTCCTTTGGCTCGACGAGTTCGCTGCGGAACTGCACCTGCAGGAAAAGTTCCTCGGGTTCCTCACCTCGCCCGAAGGGGCTGGCCAAGACGATATCGAGGCGCGCGCAACGCTGTTCCCGTCGTGGAAGGATTACCTCGAATTCTCCACAGCTCGCGTAGAGGCTGCAGACCAGCGGACCGACGCCATTCCGGAATTTATGTCGATCGAATAGCTGTGCTTTTCAGCTGCAGCCCGACGTCGCTCCGCAGGAATCGCACTTCTCGCAGGCGCCGTTGCGGACCATCGTGAGCTGACCGCACTCCGAGCATGCGTTGCCGGTGTAGCCCTTGGCCTTGGAGGCGTTGATCGCTTCGGTTCGCGAGAGCGTCAAGGTCGCGGTGCCGCCGTTACGGCCGTGGGGTGTCGATGGGGGCGGCGTGCTCGCATCTATCGTTTCGGCGACCGGCTGCGATGCGGGCGCGCTTTGGCCGGGGTGCAGGTGGCTGCTCACCGGATGCAGTTTCTCGGCGACGGCGACGCTGCGGACGTTGGTGCCACCCTCCTCCTCGGCGACGTACTCTTCGGCGGCCTCGGGGCCCATCGCGTCCATCTGCATCGACGGCTGCACGTGCGCGAGGTCGTAGCGGCCGAGATAGCTGACGGCCAGCTCGCGGAAGATGTAGTCGAGGATCGAAGTCGACATCTTGATGTGATCGTGGCCGACGACCGGGCCGTTGGGCTCGAAGCGCGTGAAGGTGAAGGCCTCGACGAACTCTTCGAGCGGCACGCCATGCTGCAAACCGAGCGAGATCGCGATCGCAAAGTTGTTCATCAGCGAACGGAAGGCGGCGCCCTCCTTGTGCATGTCGATGAAGATCTCGCCGAGCTGGCCGCCCTCGTACTCGCCGGTGCGCAGATAGACTTTGTGACCGGCGATCGTGGCCTTCTGCGTATAACCGCTGCGTCGCTGCGGCATCGACCGCCGCTTGGCGATGTAGCGATAGACGATCTTCTCGGCAATCTGCAGCGGCTGTGCAAACGGTTGCTGTTGTACTGCGGCCTCTTCCTCACCGGTGTCGCCGCCGAAATCGTAGCTTGCGGCCAACGGTTGGGAGAGTTTCGAGCCGTCGCGGTAGAGCGCCACCGCCTTGATCATCCGCTCCCACGCGTACCGGTAGGCGTCTTTGACTTCGGCGATCGTCGCGGTCTGGGGATAGTTAATCGTTTTTGAGATTGCTCCGCTAACAAATGGCTGGGCTGCTGCCATCATGTCGACATGGGCGAGCGGACGAATGTAGCGCGATCCGTATTTACCGCACGGGGTCGCGCAGTCGAAGACTGCCAGATGCTCGTCCTTCAGATCGGGCGCGCCTTCGACGGTCATGCGGCCACAGATGTGCGCTGACGCCTCCTCGATCTGCTGCGCGCTGAACCCTAGCCCATCGCGCAGAATCGAGAAGTTCCAATCACTGAGCTGCTCATCGGTCAAGCCGAGCGTCTCTTTGCAGAACTCTTCGCCCAGAACGAATTTGTTGAAGGCAAACGGCAGCTCGAAGGCGCCCGGAAGCGCTGCTTCGATTCGGGCAGTCGCGTCGTCGTCGAACCCTTTCGCACGCAACGTCGCTTCGTTGATGTGCGGCGCTTCGCAAAGAGTCCCGGTGCCTTTCGCGTAGGTCTCGATCGCGTCGATCTGCTCTTGCGAATAACCGAGCTTGTGCAGCGCTGCATCGACCGATTGATTGACGATCTTGAAGTAGCCACCACCGGCAAGCTTCTTGAACTTCACAAGCGCGAAGTCCGGTTCGATGCCGGTCGTGTCGCAGTCCATCACTAAACCGATGGTCCCCGTCGGCGCCGTAACGGTCACTTGTGCATTTCGGTAGCCGGCCACTTCGCCGATCGATAACGCCTCGTCCCATATCTTGCGGGCAAGTGCCCAGGTCGCTTGTGTGAAAAGCGTGGGTGCATGCGTTACGGGCTTGACGGTGAGACCCTCGTACTCTTCAGTTGCCGCGTAAGCAGCACGCCGGTGGTTACGTATGACGCGCAGCATCGGCTCGCGATTGGCTTCGAAACGCGCGAACGGTCCTAGTTGCTGCGCCATCTCTCCGGAAGTGCGATAGGCCATCCCGGTGATCAGCGCGTTGATCGCTGCGCACCAACCGAAGCCTTCCTCCGAATCGTAGGGCAAGCCCATGCGCATGAGCAGCGTGCCGAGGTTCGCGTAGCCGAGCCCGAGCGTGCGATATCCGTGATTCTTTTCCGCGATGCTCTTCGACGGCATTTGACCCATCGTCACCGAGATTTCGAGCGTAGTCGTCCAGATGCGCGATCCTTCGGCAAGCCGCTTCGCGTCAAAGTTTCCGTCATCATTGAGAAACTTGACCAGATTCACGCTGGCTAAATTGCAGTTGTGAGCGATCAAGCCTTCGGCGACAACCGAATGCGTTACCGGCTCGGTAATGTCGTAGACGAGTGTGCGCCCATCCGGAACGATCGACGTGACTTTGGGAGCCCGCGGGAGCTTGAGACGTCCATTGAACCGTTGAGAGAGTATCTCGCGCGCCTTCGCGTGCTTTGGTTGAGAACACGGAAAGCCGATGAGCGAGAGGAAGTTTCGGGCCTGCTGATTGTAGACATGGAGCTGGCCTTGCGGGTTCTTTCTGCCGCGAGGGTGCATCCAGGATATCCGCGATGTGATCCCGATGTCGGACAGCAAGAGTTGTACGGATCGCAAAAGCTTCGGCGAAGAAGAGGCAAGCATAACCTCGGGCTCGGTCGCAGCGGCATTATTTCGAATCGTGCCATCGGCCGAAAACAAGCCCTGGAGATAGGCAATCTTTAGATCTTCGGGTACGTGGTGAATGTGCGTCGGCACATCCTTATCCAGAGCAGTGCCCTGGTGAAATCCATACGCGTGTTCCAGGAAGCCAACCAGGGAGCGCTGCGATGTAATGGTCTGGAACACGCCGTTTCGCTGCGAGCTGATGCCGACCGTGCGCGGAGCGCCCTCATGAGCCGCGCCAGCGGCTACCGCCTTTAACCTGTTTAGTTCGGGCACCAGAACCTCGGCTGTCCGCCGCTCTGTTGGCCCGAAGACAAGTGCCACGGTGCCCTTACTAAAAACGCCATCGCCAGTAAGCCAGCCGAGCATTTGCCATCGTTTCATTTCTTGGGGCATCGAGCAGTAAGCGACGTTATTGCCAGTTTCGCGGATCTCGATGCGGTCGACGCCGGCCACGAGCTCGTCGAGACGCTTCCAAGCGCCATCTAACGTGAGGAATCGATGATCTCCTGTCGTACGGATCACGCGTCCATCGGCGAGAGTCAGCTTGAAGATGTCGCGCTCGCCGACCTGAGTCACGTAAGCGCGCCGATGCGCTGCGATGCGCCGGTGGTCGTGCTCGGAATGAATATCGGTAGTGACGTAGACTTCGCCGCCTTGCTCCTGTTCGTCGAAAAGTTCCTCGACTGTGCGCAAGCCGTCCGGCGTACTGATGCGCGTCTCTGGCGCGAAGCAAGCAGTGTCATCAATAAAGACGTACTCACTGCACGGATTCGTTGCATTGATACGCTCGTCGTTGGAACAGGTGTGCCACTCCTGGATCGTGTCATCGAACTGCAAGCCGGGATCGGCGCACTGCCAGGCAGCGAGGCCGATCTGCTCCCACAGATCGCGGGCTTTGATACGCTTGACGACATCGCCAGTCGTGCGCGCGGTCAGCAACCACTCGCCGTCGGCATCGAGCGTCTCGAAGAAGCCGTTGGTGAGGCGAATGGAGTTGTTGGAGTTCTGTCCGGAAACGGTGAGGTAGGCTTCGGAATCCCAGGCCGTGTCGTACTGCTCGACCTCGAGACGCGTGTAACCCTGGCGCGCGTAATCGAGTGCGTTTTGCGTCGCGCCGGTAGGAACGCCGGCGGAAATCGCTTGACGGATCGCCGCGCGCAGAAACGAGTTGAGCGCCGGATCGGGGCGCGCTTGCTCTGGGACGCGTGTATCGTGCGCCGCCGCGATGATCGCGTTGAGATGCTGTTCGAAGATTCGCGACCCGATCACGAGATCGGCAACTTTGCGCTCCTCGCGCACCTTCCAGTTGACGAACTCTTCGATGTCGGGATGGTCGGCGTTGAGAACTACCATTTTGGCAGCGCGGCGTGTCGTTCCACCGGACTTGATCGCGCCAGCAGCGCGATCGAATACCTTGAGAAATGACATGAGCCCGGAGCTCGTGCCGCCGCCGGTCAGCTTCTCGCCGGCCGCACGGATCTTGGAAAAGTTGGCGCCCGAACCGGAGCCGTACTTGAAGATGCGCGCCTCGCGCATGATGCCGTCGAAGATCCCGCCTTCGTTGACGAGATCATCTTCAATCCCCAAGATGTAACAAGCACTGACCTGTGGATGTTCGAACGTGTTCGCGGATGGCTTTGCATCGCCGTCGGCCGGATCTGCGTACCAGTGACCTTGTGCCGGTCCCGAGATGCCGTACGCCCAGTGCAAGCCGGTATTGAACCATTGCGGCGAGTTCGGTGCGCCGACTTGACGGGCGAGCATCGCGCACATCTCGTCGTAGTAAATCTGCGCGTCGTCCTCGGAATCGAAATAGCCGTTCTTCCAACCCCAGTAGGTCCAGCAGCCCGCCATTCGGTTGAAAACCTGCCGCGCGTCGCGCTCGGCGCCGAACTGTTCGCTGCGTGGAAGAGCCTCTAAGGCCGCGCCGTCGGCAGCCGAGCGCCACAGCCACGCCGGCACGCCCTCCTCCTCGACTCGCTTGGTGACCTTGGGGATGCCGGCTTTACGACAATACTTCTGGGCCAGGATGTCGACGGCGACCTGGCTCCAGGCCGAGGGCACCATGACGTCGCTTGCCTCGAAGATCACCGAGCCGTCGGGATTGACGATCCGCGACGTGCGAGGCTCGAAGAGCAACCCTGCATAAGGGTCGCCAGGGGCAGAATAGGTGCGGGAAAACTTCATGAAACGCGCTCCTTGCCGGCTCGACGCGCGAGACGGGAAGAGTTTTAGTCTTCTCGTCTTCGTGTCCGAACACCTGTTCGATACCTGAGGACGGCTAATCGCTGTAGGACACCTATTGTGTCATATCGAGCGGTTTACCACAAGATATTGTGGCCGACAAAGAATTCCTTGTGGTTTGAATGTGGCCGATTCGAGAAATCGGTGGATGGCCACGTGGGCTGCGGCAAGCGGGTGGAGAGCTTGTGGAGAGTTCCGAGGATAGAGGGGATAACCGGTGCGAACGCAAGGCCAAATGCTCGGACCCGACCGCTTCGCGCCGCGCCTGTGCGACGTCTCCCACGATGAGCTGGAGGCGGCCGGGATTCGCGGTCTGATCGTCGACCTCGACAATACCTTGCTCGGCTTTCGTGAGACCGAGCTTGGCGAGGAGCACCTAGCCTGGGTCGCCCAAGCCCGCGATCGCGGCTTTCGCATCGTCATGCTCTCGAACAACTTCTCCGATCGAGTAAACGAGATCGCCGCTCAGCTCAACGTCCGATGTTTCCCGAATGCGCTCAAACCGCTGCCGTTCGGATTTCTGCGCGCCAAGCGATGCTTGCAGCTGCGGCGCCGCGAGATCGCGGTCGTCGGCGACCAGCTCTTCACCGATGTCCTCGGCGGCAAGCTCTGCGGGCTGTACACGATTCTCACCGAGCCCATCGAGCTCAAGGATTTCGCAGTCACCAAGGTCTTCCGATTCTTCGAGCGGCTGATGCTGCCGCGGCGCGGCATATGAGGCTGGCGCTGATCGGGGATCCCGTCGACCATAGCGAGAGCCCGCGCCTGCATCGCGAGTTTCTCGAAGAGGCCGACATCGACGGCAGCTACGTAGCGGTGCGCGTCGCGCGCGGCGACGGCGCTGCAGCGATCCGGGGGTTGCGCGCCGACGGATACGCCGGCTGCAACGTGACCTTCCCGCTCAAAGAAGAAGCCTTCGAAGCGTGCGACGTGCTGACCGAGGAAGCCGAACGGGCACGAGCCGTCAACACCATCCTTTTCGGGCGCCAGATCCTTGGCACGACGACCGACGGCATCGGGGCGCGCACCGCAATCGAAGCCTTGCTCGACGAACCCGTCGCCCTCAAACGAATTGGCATTCTCGGCTATGGCGCAACGGCGCGCGCAATTCTCGCCGAGTTACAAGAGAACGATGCCTACACGTTCGTGTGGGGACGTGACCCCGAACGCGTACGCGCCGTCTGCGAGCGTTTTGACGCGCGCGCATGGCCGAACGCAAACGTGCCCGAGATCGTCGTCAGCACATTGCCGCCCGACGCATTGCTGCCCGAGCAGCTCATCGCCGAACTTCGCGCGCCCGACTTGGTCCTTGACGCCAACTACGGCCCGCGCGCGACGCTGGCGCGCCGGATCGATCGCGAGGTCGTCGCGGGCGACGCCATGCTCGAAGCGCAAGCCCGTGCCAGCTTCGACTTCTGGCTCGCTCATCTCGACCGCGTCGCCGGCGAAGGGGAAGAGAACGCGGGCTGAAATTCGAATCCAGCCCGGGGCACGTTGGGAGAGGTGGCAGAGTGGCCGAATGCACTCGCTTGGAAAGCGAGCAGAGGTGATGAGCCTCTCGTGAGTTCGAATCTCACCCTCTCCGAATTCGTACGTCTCTCGAACTCACGAGGGGCTCATCAGTGGAGCGGAGCGATAGCGGAGCGGAACGGTTCTCAAACTTTGGGGTCCCCGTGCGGCTTCAGCCGCATGGGGCCGCTCTCGTGAGTTCGAATCTCACCCTCTCCGAATTCGTACGTCTCTCGAACTCACGAGGGGCTCATCAGTGGAGCGGAGCGATAGCGGAGCGGAACGGTTCTCAAACTTTGGGGCCCCCGTGCGGCTTCAGCCGCATGGGGCCGCTCTCGTGAGTTCGAATCTCACCCTCTCCGAATTCGTACGTCTC
>JASHZC010000027.1 GCA_030042755.1 Vulcanimicrobiota bacterium
AAACTCCGAAGTGCGATTGCATTCGTCGCGTTGCTTGGCATGACAACGCTGCCGGCGCTCGCCGTGGCCCTACATCCCGGCGATAAGGTGACCATCAACGTCTACAATCACCCGGAGCTGCAAACGCAAGGTCAACTCGACGCCAAGGGTAACGTGACGGTACCGCTCGCCGGCACGGTGAGGATCGGAGGCCTCGAGCCTTCGGACGCGGACAGAGTGATCGCGGATGCCCTCCGGCGTTACGTGCGTTATCCCGCAGTCGACGTCAGCGTGACTGCACCGTCGACCACGATCTACGTTGCGGGCGGCCCGGTTAGCGTTGCAAACTACGCGCCGGGCGAACGGCTCTCGGCGCTCGTTGCAAGCATCTCGCCAACGCCTGCGATCGACTTGCGCAAGGTGAGGCTCGACCGCGACGGCGAGAACATCGGAACGTTCGACATCAGTGGAGCCAGCGGTGGCGGCGCTATCGGACCAGTGCTCGAGCCGGGCGACACGGTGACGCTGACAAACAAACCGATTCGAGTCGACATCCAAGGCGACGTGAAGCAGCCGGGCTCGACGTTCCTCTACGGCGGCCAGAGCATCGGAGACGCGATTGCACAAGCCGGTGGCTTTAACGACGATGCTGCGCGCGGATTTATCCAACTGACGCGCAACGGCAATCAGCGTGTCATATCGCCGGTTGACGTAGCTGCGAACGGTGACGTCGTCGACATTAACGCCGCGCAACACGTCTCGGTCGCCGGCGAAGTTGCGAAACCCGGCGATGTCGCGCTGATGAGCGGGAATTCACTCATCGCAGCGATTTACGACGCCGGCGGCCCACTGCAGATGGCTGATTTCAGCCACGTCAAAGTACTGCACGACGGCGTACAAAAAACGTACGACGTTGCTGCCGTCGAGAAAGGCGACTTGTCACAGAACCCGCAGATCGCGAATGGCGACGAGATTTTCGTGCCGCGCGGACGCCGTATCGATTTGGGCACCATTTTCACCGGTATTGCAACGCTGCGGTATTTCTGGGTGCCGTGATGCAGTTCTATTATCGCGAGTCGAAGACGTACGGACGGCGCCGCAGGATCGTCGACATCGTCGTGTCGTGCATCGCGTTAATCGTAGCCGCACCGATTCTCGCTGCGGCTACGCTTGCGATTCTCATCGAGGATGGGCGTCCGATACTCTTTCGCCAAGAACGGGTCGGCCGGTTTGGTCGGCTCTTCGTCATGTACAAGCTTCGTACCATGACCACGCATGACTGCGTCGATGCGCGCAAACCGTCGGACACCGCAGATGGCCGGGTCACCCGCGTCGGCCGGTTTCTGCGCCGCACGTCGATCGACGAACTTCCGCAATTTTTCAACGTGATTCGGGGTGAAATGTCCGTCGTCGGACCGCGCCCCGAGATGCCGTTCATCGTGCGCTCCTACGCGAGTTGGCAGCATCTGCGGCTCCTCGTTCCGCCCGGGATCACGGGCCTCTGGCAGACGGCGTGCCGCTCGACGATCGCCCTCGATAACCCCGAAGCTACCCGCTTGGATCTTGACTACATTCAACAAGCGTCGACGTTTGGAGACGTCGCACTTATCGCTCGAACGATCGGTGCGATGTTCTCGATGCGCGGCGCATTTTAGCAATCGCCTACATTCACCACGAAAGGGTTACAATGTGTCTCGAATCTGCATAATTGGTACCGGCTACGTCGGGATGGCTAGTGCGATCGGCCTCGCAGAGCTCGGGCATGAGATCATTGGTTACGACATCCTACACGATCGGGTAGCAGATCTTCAGCGCGGCATCACGCCGTACCGCGAAGCGGGAATCGAACAGGCGCTGAATCGGCACAGACTGGACGGGCGACTACGTTTTACGGACGACCAAGAAGAAGCGGTTCGTGGAGCGCAGCTCGTGCTGATCAGCATCGGAACGCCGGCTCTGACCGATGGTTCCTGCGACCTTACCGGGCTCTACACGTGTATCGCGGCGCTCCGGGAATGCGATCTCTCGTCGTGCGCGGCCGTCGTCCTTCGATCGACGGTACCTCCGGGAACGAGCGATGAGATCGCGGAGTGCCTGTACGGTAAAGCTGAAGTGGTCTACGCGCCGGAGTTCCTTCGTGAAGGAACGGCCGTGTCGGATTTCTTGCAGCCCGACCGTACGGTGATCGGCGCCTCGGCCATTCCAGCCGCGGTCGCGTATGCAGCGCTTTTCGAACCGTTGCAAGCGCCCATCATGCTCACCTCGCGAAGGAACGCCGAATTGATCAAAGCGGCGTCCAACGCATTTCTCGCGTTAAAGATCAGCTTTGCCAACGAGATTGCAAATCTCTGCGATGCGGTCGGTGCAGATTCGCTGGACGTCTTGCGCGGCGTCGGCGCGGACCGCCGCATCGGCCCGGCCTTTCTGCTCCCCGGCATCGGCTTCGGTGGCCCATGCTTCGAGAAAGACCTGCGTAGTCTAGAGCGCACGGCGGAACGCAGGAAGGTCGATTGCGAACTCGTTTCGGGCGCGTTGCGCGTGAACGAGCGGCAACCACGTCGGATCGTTGAAACGCTTGTCGCCGAACTTGGTTCGCTGCGAGACCGGCGGATCGGCGTTTGGGGACTCGCCTTCAAAGCGGGAACCGACGACGTGCGCGACTCGCTGGCGATTCGTATTTTGGAAGACCTCTCGGCACGAGGAGCGATCGTGCGTGCATTCGACCCCGCGATCAAGCATGCGGAGTTACCGTCGAATTGCACGCTTGTCGGAACGGCGCTCGATGCGGCGGATGCGGACGCGTTGCTCGTTCTGACCGACTG
>JASHZC010000272.1 GCA_030042755.1 Vulcanimicrobiota bacterium
GTCTCGGTCGTCGACACGCGCACGATGGTCGAGGTTGGCCGGTTTCGTGCGGTCGATCGCGTCTTTTCGCTGGCGCTCACGAGCGACGGCGCACGGCCCTTCGCCGTATCAAATCAAAGCCTCGATTCGCCGTTCGACGCGGCCGGCGGCGTCGTAACGATCGACGTTCACGCATCGCATCCACGCGTGATCGCTCGCAGTGCGCGCCTAACCTTTCCGGTCGGAGTCGCGTACGATGCGCTCAACAATCGTTTGTACGTCACCGATGAAGAGACCGATTCCATCGACGTTCTCGACGCGCGCACGCTACGTGCAACCCGCCCGCCGCTGCGCACGTGCAGAACGCCATGGAAACCGACGATCGATCGCGGCCTCCTGATGATTCCTTGCGCGAATAGCGACGAAGTCGATGCGTTCGACACCGCAACGCTCCGGCGAATACCCGGAGCACCATTCACCACGGGCGGATATCCGCTGGCGGTCGCGGTGTGGCATGGCCGACCGGCAGCGACACCGTAGAAGCACATATGCTTGCGTCGCTCGTGCTCGCGCTTCTCCCTATGCACCTCGAGGTCGCCGCGCCGTTTCCCCGCGTCACAGTCGATGCCGCTACGATCGAAACGATAACACCGGGCGTAGAGTCCGGCGAATACGATCTGACGACCGTCGACGGTCCGATCGTAGTCCACGTTATCGCCATTGCACCGAATGCGCCGAACGTTCGTTTGAGCAGCGTTCTTTCGGCGGATGCGCTCGCGTCGAGCGGTGAAACGATTTCGTCGATGGCGGCTCGGACGGGCGCGATCGCTGGAATCAACGCAGATTACTTCGATATCGGCGCGACCAACCGCCCAACAAACGTCGTCGTGCAGAACGGGACGCTGGTCCGAACGCCGTCCAAGCGCTACGCGCTGTTGATTCCGTCCAACGGTGCGCCGCAACTTGCCGAAGCCACGTTCAACGGAACGCTCGCGTTGAACGATCGCACGGTTCCGCTGGATGCGGTCAACGAAATGCCTCCTCCCGGCGAAGGCACCTCGCTCATCACGCCCGCGTTCGGCTCCGTTCCCGTCGCACCGAACGTCACGCTCGTGGAGGTGACGCCCGTAAGCGGATCGCCCCCATTCGCGAGCTACCGCGTAACGGATATCGTCGACAACACGGTCGTCCAGCCGGCCGGTTATTATGTCGCCATTGGCCTCAACGCATATGGCGGTACCGGTGTGCCTAACCCCGGCGACACGGTCGTCGCAAACGGCGACCTCGCGCCGGTCTCACTACAAAACTTGATCGCGGCGGTCGGCGGTGGCCCGCTCATTCTGAGTGACGGACAATGGATTGACGATCCCGACGGTCCAAACGGGCCCGACTTTAACGTACGAATTCCGTGCAGTGGCGCAGCGATCGGCGCCGACGGAACGCTGTATCTCATCGAAGTCGACGGACGCGAACCGGATCGTTCGATCGGCATAACGCGACACGCGTTTGCGGCGCTCATGACGTCGTTCGGCGCCGTACGCGGAATGGCGTTCGACGGTGGCGGATCGTCTGAAATCGTCGCCCGCCTGCCGGGTGACGCCGACTCGCGATTGCTCAACAAACCATCCGACGGCCACGAACGGAAAGTCGCTGACGGGGTCTTCGTCTACAGTACGGCTCCGATCGGTCCGCCCTCGCAACTCCTCGCGCAGCCGCAGGTCGTGCGCGCACTACCCGGCGCGACGCTCGAAATTCATTTTGCGGCAGCCGATGCCTCGGAGCGCGTCGTTGACGATTCGACGCCGATCGAAACGCGGGTTGAGCCCGAAACACTCGGCACCTACCGCGACGGAGCGTTCACCGCGGCGCGCCCAGGTGACGGCGATATCGTCGCGCGCGCGGGCGATATCGTCGTTCGCGTTCCGGTACATGTGTTGGAGGATCCAGCCAGCGTGGCAATTTTTCCGCGCGAGCCGAGCGTAGCGCAAGGCGCCAGCATCACGTTACACGCTCGCGCATACGATGCGCAAGGCTATGCGGTGGCTCTTCCCGCTTCATTACCGTGGCGCGCAACGAACGCGACGATCGACCAAGGTGGAACGCTCGTGGTCTCAAATAGCGACGCGCTCGTTTCACTTCTCCTCGGCGAACATCTCGCCGACGTGCGCGTCACCGTCGGCTTTCACGACGTTCCACTTGCAATGCAGCCGTCGTTCATGAGCGTTCCACATGGGGGCGAAGGCTCGGTTGGTCCTAGCACCACGTGTCCCGCATGCACGCAACTGCGTTATTCGCTGGGACCGCTGGAGCGCGCCGCTTATTTGATGACCAACGTCACATTACCGGACCGAACGGTAGCCGTTGCCTTCGACGCATTTTCCGACGGGCACGGCGAGCGCCTCAAAGTTGCCTTGCGCAACGCGATCGACGAAGAAGTGCTGTTACCGGCAGCAACGATGGACCAACCTGGCTGGCAACATGTCGAGGTTCGCCTTCCCGAGAGCGTGGCGCAACCTGCACGACTGGTTGCAATCTATGCAATTGGTGAACGGCCTGCGCAGACGATTGCGGGCGCGGTCGATATCAAGGATCTCCACGCCATCGTTGCAGGCACGGGCCCCGAACGACCCTAACATCGCACGATGGAGTTCGCGCAACTCGCCCGCCGGGCGCTTGACACGGCGAGCGTTCGCGGCGCCCGTTATGCTGACGTGCGATTTGAGAACGTGCGCAGCGAGCGCGTGGAGGTTCGTAACGGTGTCGTCGCCTCGCTAGCGGACGAGCGCAGCAGCGGATACGGCGTACGCGCACTTTTTGACGGGGCTTGGGGTTTTGCTGCAAGCAACGATCTGACTGAGGCGGGCGTGGATGCTACGGCTGCGCGCGCAGTCGCAATTGCGCGCGCCAGCGCTGCGATCGCGCGAGAACCATTTGGCGAGGCTCCGCCACGAGCCTACGTCGATCGCTACGCAACGCCGGTGGCGCGCGATCCGCAGACGGTGTCGCTCGGTGACCGGGTCGCGCTGCTTCTCGAAGCCGAGAAGCTCGCGCATGCGAGCGATCGCATCGCCGTTGCTCGCGCGTGGCTCGACTTGTGGCGCAC
>JASHZC010000003.1 GCA_030042755.1 Vulcanimicrobiota bacterium
TGGCCGAGGCGACGGGAGAAGGTTCATGACGCGGCTGTGCTTTGCTCTGATCATAGCGCTCGCAGCGACGCTGGTGTTGCCGGCGCCGCCGGCTCGCGCCGCGGCACTGACGCTCGTCGAAACCGGCTCGACCCTGTTCTATCCGCTCTTTCAAATCTGGATCGCGCAGTATGCCAAAACGAACCCGAAGGTGCGCATCACGGCCAACGGGACCGGTTCGGAGATCGGGATGAAGGAAGCAATTGCGGGAACCGCTCAGATCGGGGCTTCGGATGCCTTCATGTCGGACGAGCAGCTACGCGGGAATCCTCAAATCATCAACGTTCCGCTGGCGATTGCCGCCCTGACCGTCAACTACAACCTTCCAGGGCTGAACCACGCGGGTCTCAAGCTCGACGGACCGGCGCTGGCGGGCATCTACGCCGGAACGACTCGCTATTGGGATGACAAGCCAATCGCGGATCTGAACCCCGGCTTGAGACTTCCCCACCACGCCATCTTACCGATTCATCGCGCCGACGGTTCGGGCTCGAGCTTCCTGTTCACGCAGTACCTGACGTTTTCGACGCCGTCGTGGGAGGCGGGACCAGGTTACGGAATCACGATCGCATGGCCCGCCGTAGCCGGGACGCTCACCGCGAGCGGCAACCCGGGCATGGTGCAGGCGACGCGGAAGAATCCGTACTCCGTCTCCTACATTGGAACGAGCCTTCACGATTCAGTCGCGAAAGCCGGAATCGGAACGGCCCTGATCGGAAACCAAGCCGGCAGGTTTTTGCTTCCCACAGCGGAGACGGTCCGTGCCGGCGCGTCGGAGCTCGATCCCCGCACGCCGCCCGATCAGCGTTTGAGTCTGGTCTACGCGCCCGGCGCGAACTCGTACCCGCTGATTGGCTACGAGTACGCAATCGTTTCAACCAAGCAGCCTAATTCGGCAACTGCCGCCGCGATCCGTGAGTTTCTGTCGTGGGCGCTCGATACGTGCAACGGCAGCTCACAGAAGAATCTCAGCACGGTGCAATTCATCGCGCTCCCGGAATACATTCGCGCGCTCAGCATCGTGCAGATCGAGAAGATCCAATAACATAAGCTTATCAAAAAGACCACAAGGATCGACGCCCGAGAACATTTGAGGGTTCTTCTATTGCGATTCCCAGCGCGACGCGCGACGCTGGGGGCATGAAACGATCCTTCTTGCATAACTCGCTCGGCCTCATCGCGCTGGTCGCCGCACTCGCGAGCCAGACGGCCGGGGCGCCGGCCGGCACGCTCGGAAACATCGCCGGCACGGTTCGCGACGCGAAGACCGGAGCGCCGATCGCCGGCGTCCGCCTGCAGATAACATCTCCCTCGCAGGCGGTCCAGGTGACGACCGACGCGCACGGACACTTCGTGGTCTTTTCGCTCCAGCCCGATGAGTACACGCTGACCGCCCAAAAGGATGGGTACGATACAGCGTCGTTCGACGGGTATTCGGTTTTCGCCGACCAGACACAGCAGTACGACCTGCAGCTGGATCCAAGCTCCCCGACAGGCTCCTAGTCGGGAGCGGCACAGCCGGCGTAGACCGAGACGCTCACCGCAGGGCCCGCTGCCAGCACCACCATCCAGCCGTTCGACCTGCCGTTCGGCCTCGTCGAAACAACGCTGGGAGCGGGCGCTTGCGGGAGCAAGCTGTAGCCGCCGCTGATGACGACATAGCCACGGGGGCAGTCGGCTTCGACGCTCCCCGCTTCGTAGGCAGCGAGTTTTTGGGAGGCCGCCACCCAAACGTACTGCCCGGTCTTCGGCGGTAGCACGACGTTATTCGGACTGGTAAAGAGCGGACTCTGACCCCGCGCAGCCGACGCGAGAGCCGCTGCGATCGCGCAAGCGACAAGCCATCGTATCTTCATCGTTCCAACTCTCCTAAGGCGCGACGCTGATCGTTATGCCGGAGATGGTAACGTTACCGCTCTCGAAAGGCTTCGTGATACTGCTGGGCGCGCCGCCTTTCGGATAGCGCCACAGTCCGAGTCGAGCACGCGCGCTCGTCTGTGCGATAAACGTATCGCGGTCGATCCACGTCTGCACGTAAGGCCAATGGCCGTAGTAGGCAGTATGCCATCGGTCAACACGAGTCGTTCCCACGACTTTTAACCGTTGAGACAGCTCGATCCGATAAAGCGCATGCGCGGTAGGATCGGAGAGTGTGACATATCGGCCGTCCCATTGGACGTCGCCGAAAGCTGCGAACTTGGCGCTAAGCGTGTAGTTCTTGAAGGTGTTGCTGCCACGTGGAAGCTCCGCCAGCACATCAGTGCTGCCCGCTCCGTCCACGAAGAGATTTCCCTGGTTGTCGTAAGTGCAAAGCCCGTACGTAAACACCTCGGGATCGCGAAAGTATTGGGCAGGCTGCTGCGCGCCGGGGAAAATGGCCACTTCGCCGGCGCCGGACGCCTCATTGGTGACGGCAAGATCTCCGGTCGTCGGGTCCACCGCGCATCCGAGCGGCGTGTCGAGATCGGACAGTTCTTGGATCAACGTGCCGTCGTGCGAGTACTCCGCGATCTGATAGGCTGTCGTCGGAATGAAGACGTCGCCGGTTTTATCCGAGCAGAGGTTGTGGCCGGTGATTCCGAGGCTTCGGACCAACCTGCCACCGGGGTACGACAAGACGGAGACGTTGCTGCCCGTCGCGACATAAAGGTAGGACCCGCGCTCCGCTTGGGCCGCCGCCAGCGACGTAGCGCCCGGCGTCGTAACCTGCGAAGAGCCGCACCCTGACAGCGCGCTGCCGGCCCAAAAGACGATGGCCGTGCAGCAGAGCCGGGTAGTCACCCCTAAACTCTAGCACGCCAACGGCCGATGTAATACAGGCGAGAAGCTCGCTAGGGCTTCGGAGGTCGTCGTATGGCTAGGCGCTTTCTCTTTAGCGTAGCACTATTCGGGTTTTGCACTGCACTGCCGGCGCTGGCAGGAGCCGCAACAGTCGTGCAGATTCTCAATAGCCCCTCTAGCTACGACGGCCGGCACGTCGCCGTCAGCGGCACGGTCGAACAACTCGAGCGAAAGGTCTCCCATCGAGGCAATCCCTACGTCACGTTCTCGATCTGCTCGGGGCAGTGCATACATGTCTTTGCCTTTGGGAGCCCGAGCATCAACGATGGCCAGACGATCACCGTACGCGGAACGTTCGCAGCCGTGAAGCACGTTGGCGGCTACACGTTCTTCAGCGAGATTGACGCAGATGACGGTTCGCTGTGACGCGCGCTAGATACAACGTCTAGCCACTTTTTAGGTACCTCCGAGGTGTAGGACGGCCCCATCTAAAAGAAAGGGGCGAAGCGCCATCTTGTAGCCCGGAGGTATGTCAGGGTTAAGCATTTTGGTATCGCCGCAGCGCTATTTGCGCTGCCCTTCGTTTTCGCCGGTTGCTCTTTCGACTCCGGTCTGGCCAGCCGCACCCAAAGTGCATCGCTGCCGGCGCTCGAGCCGTCGTCTGGAAATCCGGTCAACAAGTACATCAAGCACGTCGTCGTCATCATTCAAGAGAACCGCAGCTTCGAAAATTTCTTTGCAGGATATCCGGGCGCGGATGCGCCGATGTCGGGATCGGCCGACGGAAAAACGGTGCCCCTGCGCGAGATTTCGTTCATTGGTCCGGACTTGCCGCACGATTGGCGTCCCGCCGTCCT
>JASHZC010000273.1 GCA_030042755.1 Vulcanimicrobiota bacterium
TTGCGATACGCGCGGCGTTACGGCATGCCGATCGTGTACACGTATCACACGCAGCTCGAAGCCTACGCGCATTACGTTCCGTTCGAGCCAAATGCAACGAGATTCGCTGCATCGCAACTCACGCGAACGTTCGGCAACCTCGTCGACGCAGTTGTCGTCCCGACGCCGGCGGTTGCGGAACATTTGCGCGACCTAGGCGTCGAGGCACGCATCGAAGTCGTTCCTACGGGCATCGATGTCGAGCGTTTCGGCGCGGGACGGCGCGACGAAGGAATGCGTCGCAGAATGGGCGCACGTCGCGGCGACTGTCTCGTGCTGTTCGTTTCGCGATTGGCGCGCGAGAAGAACGTCGACCTTCTGTTGCGCGCGATTTCCGCCGCGAACGACCCGTCGATCGCGCTGGCGATTGCCGGCGATGGGCCGGAGCGCGCGGATCTCGAGCAGCTCGCGGTCGAGCTGCGCATCGCCGATCGCGTGGCGTTCTTGGGAGCCGTATCGCGCGACGAGTTGCCGGATCTCTACGCAAGCGCCGACGCATTCGTTTTTCCAAGCACGACCGAAACCCAGGGACTGGTGCTGGCAGAGGCCTTGGCAGCCGGTGCGAACGTCATCGCTGCCGACGCGCAGTCCAACCGCGACGTGCTTGGCGATGCGGCGCAGATCGTGCCGGCCGAGGCTGCGGCATTTGCCCGAGCGCTTCGCGAGGTCCCAAGACAGCCCGACGTCGAGGCCGCTCGACGCGCTAAGGCCGCGGCAGTTCGCTTTTCCGCGCGCGCGCAAGTCGATCGCATGGTGGAGCTCTATGGGAGCCTCCTTGACGTATCGAACGTATGTTCGATATGATAAAGCCATGCTTCGGGCTCAGCTAGGGTACGCCGCCGACCGACTCGGAAACGGAGTCGCCTACGCTCGCCTGACGACGCGGGCGGGAGAGCGGCTTGTGCGAGTCGCCTTCCGCGTCCAGCGTTTCGAGGGACTGGGCGGTCGCGAAATCGCGTACGGGGCGTTGACTGCGGTTGCCGGACTCCTACGTTCGCGCGGTGTCGATCGGGTCGCGTTCGCGCTTTCCGATGCGGATCTGGTTGCCGACTGCAACGATCATCGCGACGTCGCAGCGGCTTTGGTCTTGCCCTACGTACGGCTCGGGTGCGTGCTCAACCGCTTCGCAGCCTACGAATTACACGTTAGCGGCGATGCCGATCTCGAAGCGCGGGCACGCGCGGAATTGGTGCTAAACACCGCTGCGTGAGGCCTCCGCCGGCCAGCCCCCACCGCTTGTCCGCGGACCCGCCAGATTGCAGCGTGCCGGAGCTTATGCTATATTGGCTTCGTTTAGTCCCCACGTGCGCGTGATTCGATGCTCGCGAGGCAGCCTCGCCCGTGAATGCGTCGTTTGTTTCATGCGTACGGCTCTACGAGAGAGACACTCCTCTGCAAACGGAACATCGCCCCAACGACAATGGACGGCCGCAAGGTGGCGGACGTCGCCGCCGCTCCCGCCGCAGGCACCATTTCAATCAACAATATCAACAGCACACCGACCAGTTTCCTCAGCAGGAAGCCGGGCCGCCGCCATTGACCGCAGCCGACCTCGAAGGCAAGAAAAAAGCCGAACTGGTTGAGATTGCGCAGACCAACGAAATCCCGATCGGCAACCCGACGGCGATGAAGAAGGACGAGATCGTCGCTGCAATTCTCGCCGCTCAGCAGCAGCGCTCGGGCGTCGAGATGGCAAGCGGAATTCTCGACATCCTTCCTGAGGGCTACGGCTTCTTACGCCGCGGCGGCTACGTGATCGGCAACGACGACATTTACGTCAGCCAATCGCAGATACGTCGCTTCGAATTGCGGCGCGGAGACATGGTCGAAGGACAGGTTCGCCGGCCGAAAGAGAGCGAGAAGTACTACGGGTTGATTCGCGTCGACCGAGTCAACGATTTCGATCCCGAAGCCATCAAAGGCCGTCGTATCTTCGAAAAGGGCACGCCGATCTATCCCAACGAGCGCTACAAACTCGAAGTGCGCTCGACGCAGCTTTCGACGCGCGTGATCGATCTGTTCTGCCCGATCGGCAAAGGACAGCGCGCGCTG
This sequence comes from Vulcanimicrobiota bacterium, assembly GCA_030042755.1. The sequence continues at coordinate 2,092 of JASHZC010000273.1, forward strand.
ATCGTCTCGCCGCCAAAGGCCGGTAAGACGACGCTGCTCAAGAACATTGCGAATTCAATCTCGATCAATCATCCGGAGGCGCATATCATCGCGCTGCTCGTCGACGAGCGCCCGGAAGAAGTGACCGATATGCAGCGCACGATCGACGGCGAAGTCGTCGCCTCGACGTTCGACGAACATCCTGAGAATCACACGGCGGTTGCCGAGCTGACGATGGAGCGCGCGAAACGGCTTGTCGAGCTCGGAAAAGACGTTGTAATCCTGCTCGACTCGATCACGCGTCTGGCCCGCGCCTACAATCAGGTCGTTCCAACCTCCGGACGCACGCTCTCCGGTGGTTTGGACACGGCATCGTTGCACAAGCCCAAGCGCTTCTTCGGCGCCGCACGCAAGATCGAAGAGGGCGGCTCGCTCACGATCATAGCGACCGCTCTGATCGAGACCGGTTCGAAGATGGACGACGTCATTTTCGAAGAGTTCAAGGGCACCGGCAACATGGAACTCAATCTCACGCGCAAACTCGCCGAGTCTCGCGTCTTTCCCGCAATCGACATCAAGCGTTCGGGAACGCGCCACGAAGAGCTGCTGCTCACGACCGAAGAGATGCGTAAGATCTGGATGCTTCGTCGCGCGACGTCGGTACTCAACACCGGCGATATCACCGAGATCATCCTCGACAAGATGGCGCAGACGCGGACGAACGACGAGTTCTTGCAGTCGGTCACCAAAGAGGCGCTCTCGATGTCTCGCGGCTACGACGATTCAAACGGCAACGGCAAATATTAGACTCTATCGCACAAAGCTGAAGCTTTGTGCGGCTAGAGTCGCGTGGCTCGCGGCTTCGCCGCTCGCTCACGCAGTGTGTATAGTAACAAAACGATGACTGTATTAATTGCTCTAGCCGTAATTTGCGTCGTATCCATCGCTGTGCTTCGCACGAAAGGTCCGGTCCGTAAAGGATCGGGCCCGATCGTGTGGCGTAGCGGACGGCGCCAGCTCACCGAGGAGGCCGCGGCAAAAATGGTGGTCGACCGGCTGCGCGGTCGTGACTGAAGGTACTCGCCTCAACAAGTACATCGCGCAGGCCGGTGTTGCGTCGCGCCGGCGCGCCGACGAACTCATTTCGTACGGAAAGGTTCGCGTCAACGGCAAGGTCGTGCGCGAGCTCGGCACGATCGTCATGCCCGGCGACAAGGTCGACGTGAG
>JASHZC010000274.1 GCA_030042755.1 Vulcanimicrobiota bacterium
ACCACATACCGTATGGCGTGCGCGCGCTTGCCGTTGCAGGGTACACTACCTATGCTATGGCTCATCCAATTTGGTCCGGAGCGATCAACTTCGGCTTAGTGACGATTCCCGTCAAACTCTTTACGGCGGTTCGCACCGACGAGCTCTCGTTCAACATGCTGCACGCCAAAGACGAAGGGCGCATCAAGTACGAGCGCATTTGCTCGATCGACGGCAAAGAAGTGCCGTGGGACGAGATCGTCAAGGGGTACGAGTACGAGAAGGGACAGTACGTCATTCTGACCGACGAGGATTTCAAGAAAGTAAATCCTGAGGCGACGCAGTCCGTCGACATCTTGGAATTCGTCGATCTCGATACGATCAATCCGATGTTCTTCGACAAGCCCTACTATCTCGAGCCGAGTAAGCAAGGCAAACATGCCTACGCGCTTTTGCGTTCGGCGTTGAACGACGCCGGGAAGGTCGCGATCGCGCGCGTGGTGATTCGGACGAAGGAGTATATCGCTGCAGTCAAACCGATCGGCGAAGCGCTCGTGCTCGAGTTGATGCATTGGGCGAACGAAATCGTCGATCCGTCCACGCTCGAACTTCCCGGTAAAGAATCGATGCCCGAAGGCGAGATGAAGATGGCGCGCATGCTGATCGACACGATGAGCGTCGAGGCGTTTGAGCCCGAGAAATTCAAGAACCGATATCACGACGAATTGCTGGAAATGATCGACGCGCGCGCGCAAGGGAAGGAACTGCCCAAGCCCAAGAAGGCGGCGGCGCCGCGGTCGAAGGTGGTCAACCTCATGGACGTTCTGGCGCAATCGCTTGAAGAAAGTAAGAAGCGCCGCGCATCCAGCAACGGGCACGCTCCGTCGAACGACAAGCCTGCGAAGAAAGCTACTACGACCAAACGGAAAAAATCAGCCGCTTAGGAGTCTTGCCATGCGCGTAACCAGTGCGGTCCTCATGACCTTGGCTTTGGCATTCGCCGCTTTCGGACAACCCGCGCTGGCGCAACGCGGGAATTGGCCGGACGGAAGTTGGCAGGCGAGCTGCCGCAGAGCAAACGTGTCGGGTCAGGTCTTCAGCGCGGAGTGCCAAAGCAACAACGGATCGTGGCGGCGGTCGTCGATAAGTTTGAATTTCTGTCCCGGTCGTTTGGTTGGGAACCGCAACGGCACGTTGTTCTGCGAAGGCGGTACCGTCAACGGCAATCTTCCGGGCGGTACGTGGCGCGCCAGCTGCCGAAACCCGCGCATGAACGGCGATGTCCTGTTTGCGTCTTGCAGCACCGGCAACGGTTTTCGACAGACGTCGTTTACGATGCGGAATTGTCCGGGCTGGGCACTGGGGAACGCGAACGGCAACCTGTTTTGCGAGAGCGGCGCCGGAGGCGGTAACTGGAACCGCCCCGGTCACTTCCCCGGCGGTAGTTGGCAGAACAGCTGCGGGAACGCGAGCCTGAACGGGAATGTTTTCCGCGCGCAATGCAGTACGGGCAACGGCTTTCGTTCGACGTCGATCGACCTGCGCTCGTGTCCGTCGCGACTCCTTGGGAACCGCGACGGCTTCTTGTTCTGCGAGCGCTAACTTCCGCCGAACATATCGCGCAGAATCGAACCGGCGACGGCGCCCCCAATACCGCCGCTAACGGCGGCTTGCGTGTTCTGCGATCGATCGGCCCCCAGATAGGGTGCGAGCGCGTGCGCCAGGTTGGGCATTGTGAGCGTTTGCAACCACACCTTGCCGGGGCCGGTAAGATGCGCGATGAACAGGCCATCGCCGCCGAAGATCGCGTTTGCGAAGCCGCGCATAAACGTGATGTTGAAATTCACCGTGGCTTCGAACATTCCAATGTGTCCGGGATGCACTTGAATCACTTCGCCGGGTTGCAGGTCGTAGGTCACGATCTCGCCGCCGAGTTCGACCCAGGCGGTTGCGGTTCCGGAAAGCTTCTGCAGCACGAAACCGTTGCCGCCGAAGATGCCGGCGCCGAGCGATTGCTGAAAGCCCATCGCAAGCTGCACGCCTTCGGTGGCGCACAAAAACCCATGCCGGTGAATTAAGTATTCGTGTCCGGGGGCAACGTCGACTTGCAGGATCTCGCCCGGAACTTTTGCCGCAAAAGCGATCAGACCGTTACCGCTCGGAACGGAGTATTCGGTCATGAAAATACCGCCGCCCGAAAGCGCGCGACCGAGCACACCCAAAATGCCCTTCGTGCCCGCCGTCATCGGCGTCGTATTCAGTTGCACGTTTGAGGTCATCCACGAGAACTCGCCGGGTTCGGCGACGATTTTGTCGCCGGGCTCGAGGCCAAGCTCGAGCACGGGTAAGGTGGTGCCGGTGATCTTGGATTTCATGACGCCTCCAATTTTTCCACCGGAGACGTTGGCGGCTCCGGTGTGACGGGTGCTACTGCGGGTGCAACCAGACTGTTTCGGAGTCCCAAGATAAGGGCGATGGTAGCCATGACCAGCGATGCGACGCCCGCGTACGGGGAACCGTAGCGTGTG
>JASHZC010000275.1 GCA_030042755.1 Vulcanimicrobiota bacterium
CGATCTCCAATCTGATGCAGCATCGCGCATTGCGAAAATGCCGAGAGCATCTTGTGCGTCGAGTTGATGCACATGTCGACACCGGCTTGCGTCGCCGAGATCGGCAAGTCCGGATGAAACTGGAAATGCGGCCCCCATGCCTCGTCGACGAGCAGCAGTTTTCCCGCGCCGTGCACGATGTGTTCGATCGCGACCAAATCGGCCGCGACCCCGTAGTACGTCGGTGAAACCAAGTAGACCGCCTTGACGTCGGGATGCTCTTCGAGCGTGCGGACGATGGTCTCCGGCGTAACCGCATTGTCCATATGCATCTCTTGATCGACCGCGGGCGGCATGTAGATGGGATGCGCGCCGCTCATGACTAAACCGCCGAGCATAGATTTGTGCGAATTGCGTGGCACCGCGATCTTCTCGCCCGGATTCAGCGCGGTCATCATCATGCATTGATTGCCGCTGGTCGAACCGTTGATCAGGAAGTACGTGCGGTCGGCTCCATACGCCTGAGCCGCTAATTCTTGCGCTTCACGAATCGACTCGGTTGGCTGCAGCAAATCGTCGATGCCGGGCATCGGCGTCAGGTCGATCGCTAGAATGTTGTCGCCGACGAATTCGCGGAAAGATCGATCGGTGCCGCGTCCCTGCATGTGACCGGGCGTATGAAACGGCAACACACCCGAGTCGACGTACTCGAGCAGCGCGGCGAAGTACGGAGTGCGCTCTTGATCCAAGGATTATGCCATGACTTCGAAGCCGAGCCGGTCGAGCATCGCGAAGTCATCTTGATCGCTGCGGCCGCTGGTCGTCAAGTAGTTTCCAAGCACGATCCCGCTGGCTCCGCTACGCATCCCCAGATCCTGCAATCCTTGCAGCGTGATCTCGCGCCCGCCGGCAAAACGCACGAGCGCTTTTGGAAGCGCGAGCCGCGCCATCGCGACGAATCGCAGCGCTTCGACGGGTTCGACGAGCGAGCGATCCTGAAACGGCGTCCCCGGCCGCGGATTAAGGAAGTTTATGGGCACTTCCTCTGGATCGAGCGTCTGCAGCGTGCATAGGAAATCGATCCGATCGTCGATCGTCTCGCCCATCCCGATGATGCCTCCGCAGCAGATGTCCAAACCGGCGTCGCGCACGAGTTGCAACGTCTCCATGCGTTCGTCGAACGTGTGCGTCGTGCACACCGAAGGGAAATACCGACGCGACGTCTCGAGGTTGTGATTGACTTTGTCGACGCCAGCAGCTACGAGCGCGGCAACCTGGTGTTCGCGCAAGATGCCGAGCGACACCGCCACGGTAAGCGGAAGCTGCGACTTGATCGCGCGTACCGCTTCGCACACGCGCCCGAGCAACCGCGGAGAAGGGCCGCGAACCGCGACCACGATGCAAAATTCTCCCGCTCCGCGCGCGTACGCGTCGCGCGCCGCATTGAGGAACCCCTCCACGTTCGAGAGCGGCTCGGCCTCGACGTCGGAAGCGAACCGCGCGCTCTGCGAACAGAAATGACAATCCTCGCTACAGCCGCCTTTTTTTGCGTTGTACAGCACTTCGACCGCGATCGCGTTCCCGCAATACTGGGCACGCACTTCATCGGCGAGCGAAAGCAGATCGGGAACGTCTTCGCTCGGAAGACTTGCCAGCGCTTCGAGCAGCGCGCGATCCGCGGGCAGTTGCGCGGTCAGCACGCGTTCGCGCGCGGTGGTCATGGTTGGGTGGGACAACGTCGGTGAACCTCGTGGCCTTGGGGAAATTCTAGGGAATGTGGCTACGAAACAATTCCGCGCCGGTTTTCACCGATGCCGGCTCGTCTTCGCCGAACGGCAAAATGCCAAGAATGTTGACCTTTCCCTGCAGCGTGCGCACGACGTCGTTGCGATAGTGGTCGGCCATCGGCCCCCATCGCTCGACGAGCATCGCACCGGCGAGACGTATCCCGCCGCGCTCGCACTGCGCAATCGTCAGCAGCGCGTGATTGATGCAGCCTTGTCGTAAACCGACGGCGAGTACGGTTGCGAACTGGCCGAGCACGGCGACGTGGCCGAAGTGCTCGCGAGCGTTGAGCGGCACCATCAACCCGCCCGCGCCTTCGGCGACGATATCGGTGTCGATATGCGCGATGGCGTCGACCAATTCGCTCGCATACACCTCCGGCTGCCCTTCCGCCAATGCCGCCGACCATGGATCGGCCGCCTTTTCATAGCGTGCCAATTCGAGCGAACGCACGCCCGCAAGGCTGCCCGCGCGTGCCGCGTCACCGGGAACGCCTGGCGGAAGGCCGGTCTGTACCAACTTCACCACCGTCGTCGCCATGCCGGCATTCTTGAGAGCGAGCGCCAGCGACGCCGCAACGCGCGTCTTGCCGACGTCGGTATCGGTGCCGGTTACGAAGTAACGATGCATTGCGATAGACCTTGCACGAAAAGATCGATGTGTTCGCTCTGGTGATCGGATCTAAGGCAGAGCCGAAGACGCGAGCTTCCCGGCGGAACCGTTGGAGGGCGTATCGCCGGTGCCACGATGTTCATCGCTTCGAGCGCGGCCGAGACTTCTACCGCTCGCGACTCGCTGCCCAGAATGACGGGCACGATCGGCGAGGGATCGTCGATAACCGGTAGCCCTAGCGATCGCAAACCCGCGCGCATACGTTTCACGTTGGCGTGTAGAAGCCGTCGGGCCTCGTCGCCGTCGCGTATCAGCACCAGCGCTACGCGAGCGGCGAGTGCGACCGCAGGCGGAAGCGCCGTGTCGAAGATGAACGGACGCGCGGTATTGACGAGCAATTCGATAACGCTCGCGGGACCGGCGATGAAGCCTCCGAGTCCGCCGAACGCCTTTGAGAGCGTGCCCATGACCACGATGCGCGGATCGGAAAGCGCACTTGCGCGGCCCGTCCCTTGTGGACCGACCGTTCCAAGCGCGTGCGCTTCGTCGATCAGCAAAACGTCGCGCTCGTAGCGGTCCAGAGCCATTGCCTCGAGATCGGCCGCATCGCCGTCCATGCTGAAGATCGACTCGGTAACGATCAGTGCGGAGTTGCGACGCTCGCCTCGCGCAGGTAGGGCACGGTGCGGATAGATGAATCGCTCGACGTACGTGCTGCGTATGCCGTCAATCAGGCTTGCATGATTCAGCCGGTCCGAATACACGCAATCGACGGTTTTCGCCAGCGTGGCGATCGATCCGAGCGCGGCGTGGTAGCCGGACGAAAACAGCAGCGCTCGTTCGCGGCCAAGCCACTGCGCGAGCTCTTCTTCCAGCAGCGAATGTTCGCGGTGTGCTCCGCCCAGGAGCCTTGCACCGCCCGAACCGACGCGCACCGCGCGACGAAGAGCTTCGACAACCTGCGGATGCCGCGCGAGTCCGAGGTAATCGTTCGACGAAAAGTCGAGTACGTTGGACGGCGGGCGCGAGCGAATCTGGCGGTAACGTCCCTGCGCACGGATCTCGTCGACGATCGCCGTCACGCGATCGAGGTACGTCAAAGCGAGCGCTCCAACGCAAGCGAAAGCGCGTCGAAGAATCCCTGAATTTCGCTATCCGTTGACGAAAGCGGCGGCACGAGCTGAACGACGGGTCCGATCGGTCGCGTGAAATACCCGAGATCGTAGAGTGCGTTTGCGACGGGCCAGGCGCGCGAAGCATCAGCCAGCTCGATACCGATCATCGTTCCGGCTTGGCGAACTTCGCGCACGTTCGGAGACGTGCGCAACGCGACAATTCTATCCCCAGCAACGCGTGCGATCGCATTCGCCCGATCGAGCGTCCCCTCGCGCTCGAAGAGATCGAGCGATGCGAGCGCCGCAGCGCATGCAATCGGATTTCCGGCATACGAATGTCCGTGGAAGAATTGCTTGCGCTCTTCGGGTTGTCCGAGAAATGCATCGTAGATGCGCCGTCGCGCGAGCACGGCGCTCAGCGCGAGCGTGCCGCCGGTTATTCCTTTGCCCAAGCAAAGCATGTCGGGCCGCAGCGCGAGCTGTTCGCACGCGAACATCGTTCCAGTACGGCCAAAGCCGGTAGCGATTTCGTCAACGATGACGAGCGGCGTGCACGATTGCAGCGGCCGGTAGCGCTCCGCGCTCACGAGGCGCATGCCCGCGGCCGCTTGGACGATCGGTTCCACCACGATGGCGGCTACGTCGTCCGCCGCCAGATCGTCGACGTCTTCGTACGCGCGCGTTTCGAATGTAATCGCTCCGTAGTGCGATTTGAACACGGCGATATCCGAAAGGCTCATCGCGCCCGTGGTGTCACCGTGATACGCATCGACCAGGCGCAGGAAACGCGTTCGTTGGGGCTGACCGGAGTGCTGCCAGAAGTGCAACGCCATCTTGACGGCGGCCTCGATCGCGCTCGCGCCGTCGCTTCCGAAGAACGCATAATCCATCCCGGTGCGCTCGCACAGCTCGGTAGCGAGTTCCTCAGCCGCGGGATTGGTGGCTCCGAGTGTCGTCGCATGATCGAGACACGCCGCTTGGCGCGAGATCGCATCGACAATGAAGGGATGCCCATGTCCGTGGATCGTCGTCCAGATCGAGCTCACCGCATCGAATACGGCGCGGCCGCGCGCGTCGATCAGCGTCGTACCCTCGCCGCGCACAAACGTCCGCGAGCCCGCGTCGAAGGACTGCATCTGGGTGAACGGAAGCCAGAGGCGGGATATCGTCGAGATCATGAACTCCGCAAACGTTCGCGTGGACGCTCCGGTTATCATCGTCGGGGGAGGGCCGGTTGGGCTCTCGCTCGCGCTTGGGCTTGCGCGTTACGGAACGCGGTCGATCGTTCTCGAGCGTAACGCTAGCCCGGCCCAAGAGTCGCGCGCTGCGGTGATCTGGCCGCGCACGCAAGAGATCTTGCGCGACTGGGGAGTCTACGACGCCATTCGAGCGGCGGGCCGTTTTTCACGCGTGCTGCGCGCGATCAATGCCCGCACCCAGCGCCCATTGATTACCGTCGACTTTTCGACCATCGACGACATTTTCGACGACGCCGGAGCCCTGCTGCTTCCCCAAAGCGACACAGAGCGGGTCCTTCGCGGCCTCGTCGACGCACAGGCGCTGTGCGAATTACGTACCGGCGCAGACGTTACAGGTTTGCACCAAAACGGCGACTACGTCGACGTCTTTTTCGAGGCGCAGGGCGCCACGCACAGCGCACGAGCGTCGTTCGTCGTGGGATGTGACGGTGCGCACGGCATCGTGCGTCACGCCCTTGGCTTGACGCTGCAAGGCATGACGTATGACTCGCGGATCGTGCTGAGTGACGAAACCCTTGCCGAGGGCGTCACCGTCGAGGGCGATGCGCGAGCGCGTCTCGATCTTCCGGGAATGCGCTTGGCAATACGTTTTGGCGAACGAACGTGGCGTATGATCGCCTCGGTGCCGAAGTCGATCAGCGACGAGGACGCGCTCTCGCCGTTCGCGCATCTCCAGCGCACGCGCGAATTGTTCGGCGACGTCGAGACGCACACGGAATGGAGCAGTTTGTTCAAGATCCACCGCCGTCACGCGCAGCGTTTCCTGGTCGGACGAGTTGCCCTCGCCGGCGACGCGGCGCACCTGAACAGCCCGGCCGGCGCGCAAGGCATGAACTCCGGCATTCAAGATGCCGCCAATCTCGCATGGAAACTTGCGGTTGCATTGCGCAACGGCGAATGCGCGAGCACACTGCTCGAGAGTTACGACGCAGAACGTCGTGAGATGGTGACCGACACGATCGAGCGATTCACCGATCGTTTGACCCGTATGGGCCTTGGATTTCCGTTGCGAGCACGGCAATTCGTGGGGCGTGCTTTTTCGCGAGCCGTGCGCGGTCCCGGCATGCAAAGAAAAATCTGCCGCGGCGTCGGGATGCTGAGCGGGCGCTATGCGGCCTCGCCGATCATCGACGGCCGTCATCCGCTCGCGGGCAGACGTATCGACGATGTGCGGCTTCCCGATGGTTCGCGCTTGAACGCGCGGCGCGCCGGCGAAGCGATCTTGGTCGTCGCCGGGGATCTTCCACTCGATCTTCCGCACGTTCGAATTGCGACTCCGCCCAAACGATGGCACGTAAAACCACCCGTCGTGCTCGTCGTTCGTCCAGACGGATGCGTGAGCGCGGTCGTGGAGAAGCCGACGTTCGTTCGAATCGAGACGGCCTGGCGCCGCGCTTTCTGCAACGCCATTCCACTGCCGGCCCTTGTCTAAATTTCGAGGCGCCGTTGCGCGCATCTCAGTCGCCGGCTGGTTCGAGCTATACGACCTATTCGTGACGGCGTACATCGCACTTGGCCTGATTCGCGAAGGCCTCTTCACCGCGACGTCGCCCTCTCCGTTCGCCGCCGATGCATTTGCCGGATTCATCGCCAGCGGTTTCGCCGGCATGTTTATCGGCACGATCGTCTTCAGCGGGATTTCCGACCGCTTCGGCCGCAAGGCGGCTTTCACATACTCGCTGGTGTGGTACTCGATCGCCACGTTCGTGATGGCATTCATGCACACTGCCGCTGCGATCGACGCGTGGCGCTTCCTGGCAGGGCTTGGCATCGGCGTACAGTTGGTGACGAGCGACGCCTACATTTCCGAAATCGTTCCGAAGGATCAACGCGGCACGTGGATCGCCTTCGCGCAAGCGATCGGGTACACATCGATTCCTTTCGCTGCTCTGCTTGCGTACTTACTCGTACCGCGCGAGTTCGCGGGCCTCTCCGGGTGGCGCTACGTTGCCATGGTCGGCTCGCTGGGCGGCATCGTCATCTGGTTCGTGCGTCCGGGCCTGCCCGACTCAAAACGCTGGCGCGAATCGCGCGCCGAAACCGGCAGTCTCGGACCGGTGTACGCTATGCGCACGATATGGAATTCGTTCTATCGCACACGCACGGCGATGCTCGTTGCGTTCAACTTGCTGCAAACAATTGGGTTCTATGGCTTCGCCTCGTGGGTTCCAGTCTTTCTGGCAACGCAAGGCATTACGATCACGCGCTCGCTGCAATACTCATTTCTGATGGCCGTCGTCAATCCGATAGGGCCGCTGGTTGCAATGTACGCAGGGGATCGCTGGGAACGCAAATGGCAGATCGTTACGCTCTCCGTGACCATTGCAGTTGCCGGCCTCGTCTTTGCGCAGATGCGTAGTCCCGTCCTCATCGTAGCGATCGGTATCATCGTCACGCTCGCGAATGCCTGGTTCGCGGCAACGTTCCACGCGTACCAGGCCGAGCTGTTCCCCACGCGCATCCGCGGCCAAGCCGTCGGCTTCGTGTATTCGTGGAGCCGCTTTAGCTCGATCTTCGTCGGATTTTTGATCGCCTCGGTG
>JASHZC010000276.1 GCA_030042755.1 Vulcanimicrobiota bacterium
CGGCTGACGCGCGAGCGCGTTAGTCTAGCAGGCCTTCAGGGAGATCGTCCACGACGATCTCCTTCGTCTTCGTGTCGATTGCGCGCACGAACGCGCGCACCATCGGGAGCATGCGTCCCGCGACAATCAGCATGTCGCTTGACGGATAGTGCTCGACGCGCTCGACGACGCCATAGGCTTTGCCGTGAGGATCCCGCACGCTGCATCCAACCAGATCGATGTCGAGGTATTCACCTGCTTCTACGTCGAGCATCTCACGGGGCGCAAAAAACGTCGCGCCGATGAATCGCTCGGCGGACGTTGCATCGCGCGCCGCGTCGAGTGCGATCAACAATCGCCCCTTATGCTCTCGCACGGACACGATCGTGACGCGTTCGCTACGTCCGCGCACTTCGCACCGTAAGAGCGCGCCCGCCGAAAACACAGCGCGACCCGCACTGGTCGGGTCGCACTTGAGTTCGCCTTGTATGCCGAAAAGGCCGGCGATCCGGCCGATCGGCAACTCACTCTTGCTCGTTGCCGCCGCCTTCGTCAAACGCTGCAGCTTCGTCCGCATCGAGAATGTCGACGGAGACGCGCCCTTCGGCGGTTGCGCGAACGATCGTGCGCAGAGCCTGCGCGACGCGGCCATTACGGCCGATCACTTTCCCTAAATCTTCCGGATCGACGACCAACTCGATGACCGGTTTGCCCTCTTCATCGGTGAACAGCTCCACCGATGTAACCTCCGGCTTCGATACAAGTTTCTTCGCAAGAAGGTCGAGCAATGCCGTCGCACGGCGCAGAGACGCCCACGGATCGGCGGGCTGCCGGTCGCGGCGTTCACGACGTTCGTGAGTACCGCCGGCACGGCGGCGCGGAGGCCGCTCGGGGCGCGCCGGACGTGCGTCTTCGGGCTCAACGTCGTCGATGACCGTCTCGTTTGACGCAATCTTTCGCGCGGGAAGTGTCGCGCGACGTTCGGCTTCGTCGGCGTCTTCGCCGAAGAGACCGAACTCGTCATCGAACGCGGACATTACTCTTTGCCTTTGCGCGGAGCGCGTTTGGTCGTTGGAATCGGACCGCGCTCCATGATGCCCTTCTCTGCGAACAAACGGCGCACGGTTTCGGTCGGCTGCGCGCCCTTGGCGAGCCACTCTTTCGCCTTGTCCGAATCCACCTCGAGCGTCTTCGGCTCGGTGCGCGGGTTGTAATGACCGAGAATCGCGATGAAGCGGCCGTCGCGCGGCGAGCGCGAATCCGCGACCACGAATCGATAGGTCGGTTGTTTCTTTGCGCCCATGCGGCGCAATCTGATCTTCACCATGGTGTTCTTAACGTGTCTTTCTTGTCTTAGGGTTTGTTACCGAAGCATTCCGGCTGGAAGGCGCGGGCGCTTGTTCCCTTTACCTCCACCGAGCTGCTTCATCATCTTTTGCGCGCCTTCGAAATTCTTGACCAGCTTGTTCACGTCGCTGACTTGCGTACCTGACCCGAACGCGATCCGCTTACGGCGCGAGCCGTTCAGAATCGAAGGATTGCGCCGCTCCGCGCGAGTCATCGAGCAAATGATCGCTTCAACGCGTTGCAAATCTTTTTCCGGGACGTCGAAGTCTTTCGGCAACGCGCGAGAGAGACCCGGAATCATCTTCACGATCTCCGCCATCGAGCCGAGCTTCTTCATTTGGCGCATTTGCTCGAGAAAATCATCGAGCGTAAAGCTGCTCTTGCGCAGTTTCTCTTCGAGCGCCTTGGCTTGCGTCTCCGAATAGAGGCTCTGCGTCTTCTCGATGAGCGTGAGGACGTCGCCCATGCCGAGAATGCGCGACGCCAATCTATCGGGATAAAACGGTTCGAGCGCCGAAAGCTTCTCGCCAACGCCGACAAACTTGATCGGCGCCCCGGTTTCGTTGAAGATCGAAAGCGCCGCGCCGCCACGCGTGTCCCCGTCCATCTTGGTGAGGATAACGCCCGTGACCGCGAGGCGATCGTTGAAGCCCTTCGCGACGGCGGTCGCTTCTTGCCCGGTCATCGCATCAGCGACGAAGAGCACTTCCTTCGGATGGACCGCGGCTTTGATTTCCTCGAGTTCGCGCATGAGCGTGTCGTCGATTTGAAGGCGGCCCGCAGTATCGATAATGACGGTCGAAATGCCTAGACGGCGCGCCTCGTTCACGGCGTCGCGCGCGATCTTGACCGGATCGCTCTGACCGGCTTCGTACACCGGAAGGTCGATCTGCTTTCCGAGCGTTTGCAGCTGCGCGATTGCTGCCGGGCGGTATACGTCGGCTGCAACCAGCAGGGTACGACGGCCTTGCTCTTTCAAGCGCAGCGCGAGTTTGCCGGCTTGCGTCGTCTTACCCGACCCTTGCAGGCCAACCAGCATGATGACCGACGGCGGCGCATCGCTGAAGGTCAGGCGCGCTTGAGCTCCGCCGAGTAATTCGACCAACTCGTCGTGCACGATCTTCACGATCGTTTGCGCCGGCGTCAGCGATTCCAGCACGTTCTCGCCGATCGCCTTCTCTTTTACGCGCGCGACAAATTGCTTCGCCGCGGCTAAAGAGACGTCGGCTTCTAGCAACGCGATGCGCACTTCACGCATCGCGTCGTTGACGTCGCTCTCGCTAAGCTTACCGCGACCGGTCAGCCGCGAGAAAATCGCGCCGAGCCGATCGCTGAGCTGATCGAACATTTAGAAGGCGCTCCGCTCCAACTACGTTCCCGCCGTGGTCTGATCGATGCGCGCAACCGCGTCGCCAACCGTCTTGATCTTCTCGGCTTCCTCATCGGGAATGTCGATGTTGAACTCGGTCTCGAATGCCATTACCAGCTCGACCTGATCGAGCGAGTCGGCACCGAGATCATCGGTGATCGAGGCTTCGGGTGTGACTTCCGATTCGTCAACGCCCAACTGCTCGACGATGATCTTCTTGACTTTGTCAAACGTAGACATTACAGCTCCTTATGTGTGGCAGTGTATTCCCGTTGCGGGTTCACATCAGTACGCCGCCGTCGACCACGATGGTCTGACCGGTAACGAAGGCGGCAGCATCCGAGCACAGGAAAGCGACGACCCCGGCGACGTCTTGCGGCGTCCCGGCCCGGCCGAGTGCCGCCTGTTGGATCAGCGCTTCCTTGGCAGCGCCGGGCATCTTCTCGGTCATCGCGGTCTCGATCAGCCCCGGCGCAACGGCGTTGACTCTTATGTTCCTCGAACCCAACTCCTTTGCAACCGACTTTCCCAGCGCGAGGAGGCCCGCTTTCGAGGCCGCATACGCGGCTTGGCCAGCGTTGCCCGTGAGGCCCACGATGCTCGAGACCAGCACGATCGCGCCGGCGCGCTGCTTCATCATCGGCCGCGCGACCGCGCTGCAGAGATAAAACGCCGATTTTAGATTGACCGCGAGGGTCTGCTCGATGACCTCGGGCTTCAGACGCACGAGGAGCGAATCGATCGAAACGCCCGCATTCGCGATTGCAAAATCCACGCGAGCAAACCGCTCCAGCGTCGCATTGACCGCGCCTTCGACGGCGCTCGGATCGGCAACGTCCGCAATAAACACTTCAGCGGTCGCGCCTACGCGGGCATTCGCGCACTCTGCCGCCGTTTCGTCGAGGGCGACGCGATCGCGTCCAACCAGAGCAACGTCGGCGCCTTGGCGACACACCTCGATCGCGATTGCGCGGCCGATACCGCGGCTTGCGCCGGTAATCAGCGCGACTTTTCCATCGAAGCTAGACATTGACACCGTTTACCGTGTCGCGCACCTTTTTCACGCCGGCATAGTCACTCGCACCGAGGACCGTCGGTGCGTTGTTCAGTCGTTTCATTAAGGGACCTAAGACGGGACTAGCGCCACACTCGATCACGACGTCGAGCCCGTATTCTACGATCCGCTCGGCCGTCTCGTGCCAAAGCACTTCGCTCGTCACCGAGCGCACGAGATTTTTCTTGATCGTCGCAACATCGCGGTATGGCCGCCCATCGACGTTCGAGATAACGTCGAAAGACGGCACCTTAAAAGGCACCGCTTCGACAATCGGAGCGAATCGCCCGAGGGCCGGCTCCATGAGCGCTGAGTGCCACGCACCAGAAACGTTGAGCGGCACGACGCGCTTAGCACCGGCCGCCAGCATCGCTTCTCCCGCCGCCTGAACCGCATCAAGGTCGCCGCTAATTACGATCTGCGCGGGCGAATTGAAGTTGGCGAGTTGTACGCGACGCCCTGTCCTCGCCCGCACGTCATCGACGATACGGCGGATTTCACCCGCGTCCATTCCGAGCACCGCGGACATTCCACCCGGAGCGCGCTCTGC
>JASHZC010000277.1 GCA_030042755.1 Vulcanimicrobiota bacterium
AGCAACGGAACGTACGGCACGCCCTCGAAGTTTTGTTCGATCCAATACTGCTGCTCGCCGTACGTGTTGCACGGTACGTTATATGGAATGATCCCGCAGATCGACGAGTATCCGGCAAGGCCGTTGTAGTTGTAATAGGCGGCCTTGGAGATCGTGTCGCTTACGAAAGAAAGGAACGGAAACGTCGTTGCCCGGTCGTACGTGAACCGCAGCGCCGTGTTTCTTGCTATTTGCCAGGAAGCGCCCAAGCGCGGCTCGATGACATTCGGGTTCGTCTGTGCGCGCGTGATGTCGAACGTCGGAATGTACGGACAATTGCCCGTAACCGCAGGATTTGCCGGATTGTAGTTCGGGTTGGTCTCTACCGAAACGGGATTGTAGTCAAACGTGCAGTCCGAGTTCAGACCGGGCGTCGGAAAGCCTTGGTAGTTCGACATCTCGTCGCGCAATCCGAGCTGCACGTTCAGGGCATCGCTGAAATGAATCTTGTCTTGAACGTAAACGGATTGGTCGGCGCGCTGAACGCTCGCGACTTGATCGTACGGTGGAAGCGTCAAATCCGACGGCGCGGTCGTAAACGCCGAGTAGGCATAGCCGCATGGGTAGGCGGGATACGACGGGCACGTGCCCGCGGCGTTCGTGCTTGGACTGAGGAAGTCGTACGGATTGACGCCGCCGTAAAAATAGTTCGCGATCCATCCGTAGCTCTGGCTGATCGAGCTGTCTTCCGGATGACGCCATGCGTATTCGTAGCCAGCTTCGAATTCGTTGCGGTCGTTGAATTGCTTCTCGAACTTGAGCATACCGCCCAGGCTGTGCCCACCCTGCCATGTGTACGTGTCGCCGTCGCCAAAAACGTTCGCTCCGCCCCCCGGTTCGTCGAAGAGCGCCACGGCGCTGACGGAGTAGAGCATCGCCGTCAGGTATGTCGACGGATTCAGGTTGATGTTGTATTGCAGTTTGTACGTCTCGTTCGGCTCGGTAACCGAATTCGCTCGATCGGTCGATGCAAGGGTCGACGTTACCGATGGTTGATAGGGATAGAGACCGCTGAGATTTGCGACTTGCAGGGGAGAAAATCCATAAACCTCCCCGGCGAAGTTCTGCAAGAACGGGTTGCAACTCTCGAAACATTGGCCCTGAAAGCCACCGTAGTTGAAGAAAAACTGATGGTTCGCGATGTCGGTAAACAGCTGGAGTTGCTGATTGTTGTTCTTGCCGAATCGGAACACCAAGTTGTTCATGAACTCGCGATCGACTTCTTGAGATTCGCCCATCACCAAGCCGACGTCGTTCGCCGTATAGTTCCCGTCGTTGTAAAGGAAGCCGGCATTTCTACCGGCGAACGCGGCGTAATCGGAGATGTGGCCGTTCGCCCCCGCATAGCTCATCGACAGATTCAAGCTATGCTGGAATCCGCCGCCGCCGATGCCGCCTTCGATCTCGGTGAAACCCGGATACGTGCCGCGCTGCGCCACGAGATTCAGCACGCCGGTTCCGTTTGATTGCACGGATGCGTCGCCGGCTCCGGGTGTCAACTGAGCCGACGAAACGCCGGACCCCGGCAGCGCCAGCGTGTTGACGAATTGATTCGTGAAGGCGTCGGTATAAGGAATGCCTTCGAATTCAAAGCCTTCTTCGTTTTCCCGGCCGCCATGGATAACCGGATAACCGCTCGAGTCGTATTCCGCTCCGGGAAGAGACGTGATCAGATTCGACTCGCTGGCGTTGAGGTCGGTCCCCTGAAACTGCTGGATTTGCGAGGCGTTGACGGTGTAGGTATCGGTCGTCTGAGTGGGTTGGAACGCCGTTGCTGTGCTTCGCGCCGTCACGTTCGCGATGGTTTGAAGAGCCTTGGCGAGCGTCGCGTTCACCGACGCCGTTTGATCGGCGAATACGGAGATGCCGGTGAATACCTGTCCCTTGTACCCGCTCTTCTCGAAAGAGACCGCGTACGTATCGGCATACACGCCGGCAATCGCATAGAATCCCCGGCTGTTGGTGTTCGCCGAGTAGCTTCCGCTTGGAGATCGGAGCGTCACGATCGCATTGGCGATCGGCGCCTTATTCGCGTCCGTGACATATCCGCTAACGACGCCGGTCGTACCGGCTAATGCGGGGGTTGCGATCGTTGAGATGCAGGCAGCCGTCGTCGCCGCTGCAGCAAGCGCCTTGAGCGCTGCAAGCACACGCTTCCACGCGCGAGTAAGCTCCATTGAAGTAATTCCTTCATCGACTCCGAGTTCGTTCTATATGATCGAGTCCGGAATTACTTGCGTGACCGAATCGATAGCTCAGGTTTGCTTAACACGAAATAACATGTAACACGAAATAACGTGCACTACGCTCGCCACCACTCGACGCGACGTTTCGATCGATTCCAGAAAAAATGGATCGAGTCGCAGGCACCGTCCACCAGCGCAAATCCGCTGCGGCCGTGGAGCGTCTCTCGCCGCAGCTGCACGGGAACTCGACAGACGGCGTCTTCTCGTCCCGGATCGACGGCAAAGCGAAATCGTTCGGGCGCGCGCGCTGCGCTGCCGAAGCGAATGTCGACGGTTACCGACGTGGCGTTCTGGACGATGGAAACCGTGTCGTTACGCCCATCGCCATCGATATCCATGACGAGCGAATTCAGGCCCGCTGCGAGCAGCAACGCAATCACGAAGAGGGGTTCGGCGGGGGCTGCGGCGCTTACCCCTTGTGACCGGCCGGCATGCCCGCGCCGGTCAGCGTGAATCCGTTCACCAGCGATCCGCCGAGCAGCGGAAACAGCAACTCTGCAACGCGATACGCTTCTTCGAGATGCGGAAAACCCGATGCGATCACCGTGTCGATGGCGAGCTCGCGGTACTCGTGAATACGCCCCGCTATTGTTTCGGGATCGCCGACGAGCGCGGTGACGAGCAGTCCGACGACGATGATGTCGATGCGCAGAAAATCGCGCGCGTCAATAATGAGAAACCCAATTGTCGCGATGCTGCCATCGGCGCTCGCTCTTGTCAACTTGCCGCGCCGCTTTAGCGCACAAGCTACTCGCCCGCGTCGTCGTCGTGCGGCGACCACGCCCACCTGGACGATCGAGGCAAATTACCGGCAGCCAACGCGTAATCCCAGAGGACACGACTCAGCAGCGCCGGATCGTTTTCATCCGGCCGATCGAAGTGCATCTGCAACGACAACGTTGCATCGACTGCATTCGGCGGATTACGCTCGGTCATACTCACCTGCGGCGGCTGCATCGTATACGGCGTTAGGTCGTACGTGTCGCTGAAGAATGTGCTCATCACCGGTGACGTCGCGTCGTATTCGTTCATTGGCTGCAATCCGAGCAACGTTTCCATCGTGTGCATGAGCCCGGTCATCGAGTATGCCGTGTGATCGACCGCGCCCCGTTTGATATACCCTCCCGCCGCAAGAATGAAGGAGCGCCGCAGATTCACGTGATCGGGTGTGCCGCCTGGATCGTCCTCAATGAAAAAGATGACGGTATCTTTCCAGAACGCGCTGTGAGAGACTTCATCGACCATCCGGCCGACGTAATAATCGTTCTTCGCGACCATCGCGTTGGGGGTGAGCCGATAGGGCGTCGTGCCGTCGGTGTGATCGCCGCTCAGCGCAACGACTTCAAAATCCGGAAGATCGCCGTTCTTCTCGTACGCATGGAACTCGCTGAGCCACTCGTCGAAGGCTTCGCTGTCGCTGTCGACGTCGTCGGCAACGACGCCCGGCAGGATCGGCGAGGCCGCACCGTACGCCGCGTCGGTAAGCATCTCGGGAAACATATCGTAAAGGCGCACGCTGCGGCCGGCTGCGAGCGCGTGATCCCAGATGTATCCACCGGGTGGGATCTCCAGTTCGCTCGCCGGCGGCCATCCGCCACCGCCCCACATTCCACCCGGCAGCGGTTGATCGCCGTATCCCGATTGCCAGATGCGCTGGAGAAAGTCCGTCGTGTACGCGCCGAACGCGAACTGCCAACCGTCGACGCTGGCTTCGCTCTCGAGGCGAAAGTTGTCGGCCAAAACGAAATCGTCGGCGAGTGCGTGTTCGTTCGGCGTAATCCGGCGACCGAACATCGTCAACTGCGGATCGCCGTTGCCACGCGGATCGTCGCCGAGAATAGCGTCATACGTTTTGTTCTCTTTCAGCACGTAGATCACGTGTTTTATCGGAGGCAGCTGCGGCGTATCGGCTGCCCAACGCCGCTCGCGGCTCGTCAACGCTTGCAGATCGGCGACGTCGTCGACGCGACTCAGATCGATTCGTTCGAACAGCCCAAGCTGGGGATCCGGCTCCCCCTTTGCCAGCGATGGGCCCGGGCCGCGGCCGTGAGCGTCGACGACGTACAGCGTGCGATCGTCGGGCGAGAGCGCGATGTCAGCCGGATACGATCCGACAGGAATCGCCCCGGCAACCGTTCCGCTCTGCGCGTCGAGAGCTACGCGAATCACGGCGTTCTCGTCCGCGTTTGCGACGAAGAGCGTCTTCTCGTCGTGCGTCAATGCGAGCGCGTTCGGCGTTGCTCCGAGCGGAGCACCGCGCAAGGCGCCGACATCGATCGTTCCGACGACGCGAGCGGCAACCGGATCGACGACGGCAACGCTGTTCGTTCCGCCACACGCAACGTATAGCAATCCACGCTGCGGAGCGTATACCGACGCCATTGGATGCGCCGGGGTTGGTACGTTCGCGATCAAAGCGGGCCGGCTCAAGTCGACGATCGATAGTCGATCGTCGAGCCACGCGGTAACAAATGCTCGCGTACCATCCGGTGCAACCGTCAGGGAAGGTGGGAACCCCGGCAACGGAACCTTCCACCGAACGACGTAGTTCGTGTCGTCGGTCAGCCCCGAAGGCAATCCAATCCGTTCGAGCGCAAATTGCTCGCGACGCATGTCGGCGAGTTCGACCGTGACATCACGATCGTGCCGCGCGGTGCCCGGGAGAACCCGATTCGAGTCGCGCGGACTCGCCTCCACGCCGGGTACGAGCGTGCGCGTAACGATCAACACGTCGCCACCCGGCAGCGCGTGAAGCACGGTTTGATAGATGTCGTCGATACCCGACACGCGGCCTCCGCCAAGCTGGCCGGTTGCGGGGTCAAACGCCATCTGCGTGATCGCTCCCGGGGAAGCGACGAGCAGCGTTTTGTCATCGGCCGAGAAGTCGAGCGCGGTGTAGATGGGTAGCGT
>JASHZC010000278.1 GCA_030042755.1 Vulcanimicrobiota bacterium
AGCGGTAAGGTTACGATCGGGTGGCACGCTGCGCCGGTCATCAACTTTACGCTGACGCCGAACTATTACACGGGCTATGGCTCGGTGCTAGCCGCGTTCGGCACGCAGCCTACACCGACGCACGGCCCCGGCGCGACCGGAGTCGGAGCGGGCACCGTCGATTTCGGAACGACCGTTTCGGGCGACACGTATTTGTACAAATACGCAGCGCACCTGCACGTAACAACCAACGATGTGTCCGGCTTCTACGTCTATGGCGAAGCGGCCGCCGCGCTGGTGAATAACACCGACGGCACGACCTATCCGATTTCGCAAGCCCTGTACTATCTCACGAGCGGTGCCACGTCGGATTCGAATACCGGCTTTACCCCGGGTCTGCCCTTTTCGCAAACCGCGGGCGCCGTGAGCGGCGGTGGGGACTCGCTTTCGAGCCCAGCGACGATCACCTATTCGGGTTACCCGAATCCGATCGCACTCTCGGTTTCCGATGATGGCGACTTCTACTACGACTATCTATTCAGGGTGCCCGACACCGCTACGAGCGGAAACTACTACGTTTGGATCGTTTACACGGTGGTGGGTGCATGAAACGCACGCGATTTCTCCTCGTCGCCGCGGGGATCTTGATCCTGGGAATTGTATTTGCGCAACCGGTGAAGGCAACGATTGCAACGTTGCAGTCGCAAATCGCGGTGACGATCGTCGTGAACGTGACACCGTCGCCCGTTGCGTACAACCCGCAGCAACCGGCGCCTGCCGGCGGTGCCGTGCCGAGCATCAGCGCGGTCGCGCTTTCGCGTACCCTACCTTTGCCGGCTCGTTCTTTCCACGCTGAAGGCCTGCATTTCGTTCCGTCTTCGTCGACGACGATCGCGCAGGCGCAGAAGGCGACGCTCGTGCAGGCCGAGGTCACGCCGAACCCAAAGGCGACGCTGCTTTACAGCAACTCGGAGAATGTGACCATCAACGCTACTGCGGGTACGACGGTTCAGATCCCGTGTGCGTTTACCGTCACCGTCGATATGACATCGGCGTGGTCGCTCGACGAGGGGCTTTCGAACGACTTCTCCTCGACGTTTTCGGGCAAGGACCTCGCGAACGATTCGTACGTGAGTTCTGCGACGCCGCTGCCGACATCGACGCCGTACGTCGTCTATGCCGACGACAGCAGCGAATGGTCGGTCCTGGGTTCGGGTAGTGCGATGACCACGTATTGCGTCACGCTCACGCTCACCGTGCCCTCGACCGTTACGCAGGGAACCTACAGCACGAACGCCGTCTACACGCTCTACAATTAACGCCGCGAACTCAGGATAAACGCGACGTTGGCGCGGACGCTTGCAGCGATCGTTCCAGCAAAAACCTGCGTTGGTCCGGCGTGTGCGAATGCGATCGGAGCAAAGATAAAGGCGAACGAGGCCATGGCGCCAACCCACAGCCCGAGAAGAACCACACGTAACGTGAACCACATGCGAGGTGCGATTCCACCGTGGCTGTGCCCGATCCGTTGACCGTAGCTCTCGAGGCTGCGCGCGAAGGCGCGGCAGTCTTACTGGACCACGCGCACCGGCCGCTTGAGATTCGCGAAAAAGGGAGGCGGGCCGACATCGTCACGGACGCCGATCGAGCCAGCGAACGCACGGTGATCGCGATACTTCGCGCGTCCTACCCGGATGCGTCGATGCTGGCCGAAGAAAGCGGCGCGAGTTCCGGAACGAGTGACGAACGCTGGATCCTCGACCCCCTCGACGGCACGACGAATTACGCTCATGGGTATCCGCTGTACTGCATCTCGATCGCATACGAACGTGCCGGGGAGCTGATCGCCGGCGTCGTGCACGCGCCGGCGCTTGGAGAAATTTTCGCGGCGGAGCGCGGTGCCGGTTCGACTCTCGGCGATCGGCGCATCGCGGTTTCCACGATCGACAGCATCGGCGATGCGATGGTCTGCACCGGTTTTCATCCAGCGGAGTACGAGCGTAACGCGCTCTATTTCGAAAGAATGTCGGCGCGCGCGCAGGCGGTGCGCCGCGATGGCTCGGCCGCCCTCGATTTGGCATATACGGCTTGCGGGCGTTATGACGGATTTTGGGAATTCGATCTCCACGCGTGGGACGTTGCCGCGGGCGCGTTGCTCGTGCGTGAGGCTGGGGGGCGTATCACGCAAACCGATGGCGGGCCGCTTCGCGTCGATGCCCCGAGCATTCTTGCAAGCAATGCATTGATACACGACGAACTGCAAAACGTGCTCGCATGATGATTGAGGTTGATCGATGAATGCTGCGCCGATTGCCCGCATTGTCGGTGGGGTGTTTCTCGTAATCGGCATTGCCGGTTGGATTCCACCATTTGCACCGGCCGCACCGTTCGATGCGGAAGTCATCACGCTCGATACGGCGTATCGCATGATCTTCGGCTTCCTCCCGGCGAACGCCGTGCTCGACGGTATCCACATCGTGCTTGGCTTGTGGGGTGTGCTCGCAGGTGCGAACCTAAAATCGGCGGCAACATATTTTCGCTACGTCACGTGGATCGCGCTGATCTTAGCCGTCTTTGGTGCAATACCGATTACCAACACGCTCATCGGCGTAGCGCCGATCTACGGTTGGAACGTGCTCGTCAATGTCGTCGTGGCGCTCGTTGCCGCGTATTGCGGTTACGGCCGTGCCTCGCGACCGCCGGAAGAGCCGGCTCCGCTGCCGTCATCGGTGAATTAGGGCCTAGGCCGCGAGCGGTTCACGTTCGCTCCAGCGGCTGTCACGCAGTTTTAGCGCCGTCAACCCAGCGCGAACGCTCCACGCCACGATCCACGCAATCGGCACGGCATAGAGGCCGATGTGCAGCCGTTCGATCGAGAACCACGCGATCGGAAGTACCAGCAGGCCGCAGGCAATGCCAACGGCCATTGAAAAGCGCGTGTCGCCGGCCGCGCGTATCGGTGCGAGCGCGACCATCGCCCATCCCTTGATCGGCATGGTGATCATGTGGACCGCGAGCGGAAGCGCAGCGACCGATGCGACGGCAGCGTTCATCGTGAAGAGATAGGCGAGCGGCCACGATCCGATTGCAACCAATGCTCCGGCAATCGTTGTAACCGCGAGCGCCGTGCGAAGCGCGCGGCGCAAGAAGAACCGCGCGCCGGCAGAATCGCGCGCACCAAGGCGCTGGCCGATGACGGTCTGCGTCGCGCTCTGTAGAGGACCGGGTACCGTAAAGGTGAGATCGGATACGACGTTGAGCGCGCGGAACGCCGCGACGATCGTTGCCCCCAAAGGAGCCAGCATCGCGACGATGGCGATGTCGGGCGCGACGATGGCGAAGCCGAAGACGCTCTCCGGCAGTCCGAGCCACGCGCAGCGCAGCGCGAGCCGCAAATCGACGCTGCGCTCTGCGAAAATCCGGTACACCGGCCGTCGCGCGACGTACACCGTTGCGAAGATGGCGGCGATCGTTTCCGATATGAGCGTTGAGACCCCGGCGCCGGTTATGCCGTATGGATGATGCGTTAGCCATCCGAGCGCAAGCACGAGCAGAAGCGGAATGTGAATGAGGTTGATGAGCGCCAGCAAATACACGCCGAGCTTGCGATTTCCCGCCGCACCAAGACCGACGATGAGGGTTGCTGAAATGTTGATCGGTATCAGAGAGACGCATCGCAGGATCAAGTACGTTGCGCTCGCGTGAACCGACGGCATGCTTCCCAGCATCGCGTGCAGAAGCGGCTGCGCGCCGAACAAACTGACAACCACGATTGCCAGCGCGCCCACGGCGGGGATGATGAAGCCCGCACGGACCGTGCGCGCAAAGCCGCCGACGTCGTGCGCGCCGATTCGCTGCGCTGCGATGATGGCTAAACCGCTCCACAGCCCGTTGAGCACCATGATCGTCGTGAAGAAAACGGTTGTCGCCGCGGTGACGCCGGCAAGCGCGCTCGTGCCGATCGTGCCGATGGCGATGGTGTCGACCGTTCCGAGCA
Source organism: Vulcanimicrobiota bacterium (assembly GCA_030042755.1). The sequence continues at coordinate 3,977 of JASHZC010000278.1, forward strand.
GCTGATCGCCAAGCATTTGCACGGCAAGAGGAAGCGATAGGCGCCGCAGCGCGGCGCCTATCTTCGTGTGATCGACGACCATTGCTTGCGCCGGTGTCATCGTCGAAGGGCGTCCAACTCTCGGAAGAAGCGCTCGATCTCGTCGTCGGTCGTATAGAAGTGCGGACTGACGCGCAGACCGCAACCGGGACGGTAATCGATGAAGACGCGGCGCGCAACCAGCGCTTTGCAAGCGCGGTCGGCGCCATCGAAATCAATACCGACCCAGCCGGTGCGCAGGTCCGGTTCGAGCGGCGTGTTGACGCGCAACCCGCGTTCGAGAGCCGATTCGGCAAGCATCGTCGTTAGCCGCACGTTATGCTCGCGTATGCGGGCGATGCCGATCTGCGCGATGAGACGATGGCCGTGCTGCGCGACGACATATCCCGGGATCGTCGGGGTACCATGCCCGAAACGATACATTGAATCCGCGTAGCGAATCGGCGCGTCCTCGAAGGCGAAGGGCTGTGCATGCGCCATCCACCCCGTTACGGCCGGCCGAAGCTCGTCTCGCAGCGCCGGACTGACGTAGATCCAGCCGCAGCCGGGCCCACCGAGCAGCCATTTGTGCGAGCCGCCCGTAACGATGTCGAGATCCCACGCCGTCACATTGTACGGATACGTACCGGTCGTCTGATACGCATCGACGCACAGGATCGCTCCAACGCTGCGGCAGTGCGATTGAATCGTGCGAATGTCGGCAACGGCTCCCGAGACGTAGTACGCGTGCGAGAGCACGGCGAGCTTCGTTCTCGGCGTGATCGCATCGAGAATATGCTGCGTCGGAATGGTGCGTCCATCCGGCGATGGAATGACGCGCGTACGCGCGCCATAGCGTTCCCATTCTCGCCAGACGTACGTCAACGATGGAAATTGCAGCGCCTCGTAGACGACTTCATTGCGCGCGCCGGAGAAATCGAGTGACGAAGCGAGCGCCGCTTGAAGAATGGAGACGTTGGGCCCGAGAAAAACGCTGCCCGCGGGCGCGCCGATCAACGC
>JASHZC010000279.1 GCA_030042755.1 Vulcanimicrobiota bacterium
ATCGGCGACGTCCCGAGCCCGAATGCAACCGTGTTCAGCTGATAGGGCAACCCCGTGTTGACGTTGGCAATCGACGACGCCGCGATACCGAAACTGCCGTTGACGTTCTCGCTGGTTTCGAGCGGGCTCGGCGTCGGCCCAACGAGCACGTTGCCCGTGGATCCCGCGAAATAATACGGCGACGGAACCGACGTCAAATACTTCACCCGCGAAATCGTAGGCGTGAACGACGCCGTGATGTAATCGGAAAGCCGCCGTCCAAGTCCAACCGAGAAGCCTTGCTGCGAAGAGTAGCTCGTCGCAACGATGCCGCTGATAAGCGCGGAGTTGGTGTTCTCGTAGAGCGTGACTGGGATCGGCGCGGGCGAACCGCCGACCAGCGGCGCCGGCGTTGCAAGGCTGCTGGTCGTCGAATACACCGGATAGTAGTAGGTGTAACGATTCGAGAAGAGGCTTCCGGTCAGCGAATACTTCTCTCCCTGCGGCGTGTCGCTGAGATACGGTATCGTGCCCGAAATCGTATCCGATGTGAGGCGCGCGCCTTGCTGGATCTGCACCGACGCCGAATTACCCGAGCCTTGCAAGTTGGTATCTTGGACGCCGAGCGTACCGTACAGGCCTTCGCCGGTGATGCCGCCGGAATATCCGAAGCCGACCGACGCAGACGCGGTGCGCTGCTCGGTGACTTCCCACACGAGCGTCACCTCTTGCGGTTTCTTTGGATCCGGACCATCTTTGATATCCGGATTGACCTTCGAGAAATATCCGGTCGCGTTCAGGCGCTCGTAGTCGGCTTTGATCCAGTCGGTGTTCACGATCATGCCGGGAACGACGCGAAGCTGACGGCGAATGACGATGTCTTTGGTGCGCGTGTTTCCAACGATCTGCACGGCGGCAATGCGCGCCACGTCGATATTGTATTTGACGACGGCGGTGCCGGCTTTCTCGTCAATCGACGACGGATCGATGCCGCCTTCGAAGTTGCCGAGTTCGATCTTGAACTTGTCCTCGTACCACTTCTTGATCGCGGCCTCGTCCTTGCTCTCGATCTCTTGCGAGAACACCATACCCGGCCGCAGCGTAAGCTGCTGCTTGATGAGTTCAGCCGGAAGCACGTGATCGCCGCCGATCACGATGTCGCGAACGATCAGGCCTTCACGAATCGTCAGTGCGAGCGCGCCGGTCTTGGGATCGAGGTTGACGTCCTGAACGTGCGTCGGAACCTGTCCGGAGTAGCCGATCCGCTCGTAATAATTGTTGATCTTCAGCACGTCCGAACGGAACGTATTCGCATTGAAGACCTGCCCGACCGAAAGGTCCATCAGCGCCAAAAGGGTGTCGCTGGGCACGGCCTTGTTTCCGGTGAAGGTAATCTTACTGATGACCGGGTTCTCGATGACGCGATACGTGATCGCGATGCCGTTGGGGCGCTGCCGAATGAGCGGCGCGGCGATGTCGGCAAAATACCCGAGCGCACTGATACGCTGCAAATCGCCTTGAACGATCTTTGGATCGTAGACCTCACCCGGACGCGCTTGTACCACTTGCATGATCGTCGCCGTAGGAACGTGCAAGTTGCCCGTCACGTCAACCGAAACGATCTCCGGAGCCGAAGGAGCGGTGGCCGAAAATGCCGGCTGCGCGACGACCGAAATCGTCACAGCGATGGCGAGCACAGCGGCCGCGCACCGTACTAGAGTGCGTGGCGCGCACCGAAGGTCGAGGATCATGCGATTGTTGTAGTCCTTGTCGCGGCGAAGCGCGAGCAGGTGATTCGGAGTTCCGGCCCCTGGTTCGCGTTAGCCGCGGGCGGTCCTTGCCTTGCCATAAATGCTGTGCTTTCTACCAAAAAAGTCGCTGCAGCGTAAAAGCGAAGCCGCTCTGCCCCTGTAATGGCAGACCGACCGTCACACGATCCCCCGAGTACGCCGTTGTGAGGGGCAGCGTCTGGAACAAGCGCTGCGGTCCGTTCTGGAAAAAGAGTGTGAGCTGTGCGCTAAGATTCCGCTGACCGACCAGCTGGAAGCCGAACGTGGTCCGCTGCGGGATACCAAAGGTCTGGCCATACACGAGATTCACGGTCCTGCCAAGGAAACGTGACGCCGAGATGCCGACGTTCCCAAAGTAGTCGAGGGTCAAATTCACGTTCTGGAATCCAAACGTCTGCGAAAGCGCTCCCTCCAACGGCGAGAGTAGCCCGGCTGAAAACTGCGCGTTGAGGATATTGAAGGCTTCCTGACCGGCCGAGAACGTTCCAGCCGTCCCGCCGATCGGTTGGGCACCCGGTACGGGTAAGAGACCGCTCGTAGCCTGCGTGGTCAGGCTTCCCGGGGTCAGGCCGGGCGTGTAGTTCATGCCCCCGATCAGCCCGCCAAAGGGTGCGATCATTGCGAGGATCTGCGCTTGGCTGTACCCTGGCGGATCGGATGAAAAGGCGATCCGCAGACGGTCGATCGGGCCGTCGACGGAGACGGTGATGTCGGCGGACCCGTACGGGTTGACGGCAGTGTTGGGATCGGGGTTGCTCACGCGCGTGGTTCCCGTCGCATGCAAGGTCGGAATCAAGCCGGCGTTCGGGTCGAACGTGACGCGAGCGTGCTGAACCCGGAACGCGCGATCGAAATACGTCAGCGTTCCGCTCGTCGCGTTGAATGCGCCGTCGAGCAAAGGATTGTCGAGGTTGCCCCCAAGGTGAACGCTGCCTGCCGCACCGATATCCATACCCGCCCCAAATCCCGAGCCTCTGACGCGCACGTTCCTACCGGCCACCATCTGCACGTCGAGGTCCAGCGCGGGCAGCCAACCGGCTGCCGCCCCGCCGTTTGCGTTCTGCGTTGCCGCAATGAACGCCGAGAAGGGAATGGCCGCGTCAAACAGCTCGGCCCGGCCGCTGAATTTCGCCGTTTCTCCGGCCGCTCGCGTTACCGCAAGGTCTGCATCGATCGAACCCATGCCGAATTGCGGCAGATTGAGCTGCGCTCCGCGCGCCGTGGCCGTCACACTGAAGGCGGCTCCGCCGGCACCGCCCGACGCGGCACTCGCGAATCCGTTCGGAAATGTCACATAGCCCGTTCCCGAGACGGTTCCGGTTCCGAGCTTCGCGTGAAGAGTGTCGAGCGTCGCCGTGGTGTGATCGAAGGTGACCTGTGCGGTCAGCCCCGTAATCGGCGTTAAGTCGAGATCGCTCACGTACGATCCGTTGTCGATGGCAAATTTTCCAAGTACGCGCGGCGTTTCGACGGTGCCGGAAATGCCGAGCTCACCGTCGATCGTTCCGTCGAGCTTCGTGTTATTGCCGAGTATCGTTTCGAGGACGCTCGGATTGACCTGATTGAATGCGACGTCGAGATTCAGCGGCGCCTTCTCGGGACCGATGCGGAACGGATCGAGCTCGATCGGCACCGAGCCTTGAATCGAAGCCGTCCCTTTGTCAAATTCGATACCGGCATCGTGCAAGTCGATGTTGCGACCGGAGCGTTGCAGCGATCCGTACGCAAGCGGCACGTTGACCCCATAAAACGTCGCATTGGTCGCGTTGATCGTCGCGCTGAACGTTGGCTTTTCCAGCGTTCCCTTCACGTCGAGTTTCGATTCGAATTCTCCGGTGACGGGCAGCTGGATGCTCCATAACTGTGCGACGAGTCCGGCCAGATCGTTGGACGTTGCATACAGCGAAAGCGCCAACGGATCGGTCATCGAGAGGCCGAAGCTTCCCGACGCGTGAGCGGAAAGCCCTTGAGCGCTTACCGAGAGCGAGTCGAGATCGATCCGGTTGTCGGCGGATGAGAACGCCACGTTTGCCTGATCGATCGGCAGGCGCCAGAGCGTTCCGTCGGTCAGATCGGCGGTGCCCCTCAAATTCATTCGCGGGAACCGGCCATCGACGCTGGCCGTTCCGCCAACGTGACCGGTGATGGCAACTTGCGGAAATCCCAGCGCTGCGATCCACGTCGACAGATCGACATCGCTTAGCTTCGCGTCGATCGCATAGCGCGAATCGCGCAGAATGTGCGCGAACTCGTGCTCGCTTGCGAACGCAATCGATCCGTGGGAGCGCAGCGATCCTTGGGCTCCCTCCACGTCGAGCGAACCGCGCAACACGTTGTGCAAGCTCGACCAGGTCGCGTCCGTAGTGCCGATCGGCAAATTGCGATAGCGCAAACCCGCAATTGCAATCTCGCCGTTGCTCGAGAAGCGATGCCCCTGCGAAACGATGTCGAAACGCGCGCTGCCGTCGCCGTCGAGTGTGTCGCCGGTATCGAAGAAATTGTTGAAGTCCGAAAGATCGGTATGATCCGCACGCACGTTCAAACCGCTTTCGTGCGGATTCGACGCTGCACCGAACAGGAGGTGCGTGCTTCCGATCGTTACGGCGCCGTGATCCACGGTCGCGCCGCTGCGATCGGCGGCGATCTCCCCGCGAGCGTCGACAAACGGTAGTCCATTGACCGAACCGGCCGGGACGCCGATCGGACCGCGTACCTTCGGATAAAGTCCGGCGCCTCTTACATCGAGCGACGCGTTGAAGGTTCCCTCGCTGTGCGCGGACGGGATGCCGATCGCGTCAATTGCCGTGCGGAGATCGGCTGCAGGCACGTTCGCGTGTAACGTGTATCCCGTGTTTCCG
>JASHZC010000280.1 GCA_030042755.1 Vulcanimicrobiota bacterium
GCGAGCGCCGCCGCGCAGAGTCCGACGATCAGCATGAGCACCGACGCGCCGGCCACCGCGAGCCAGCGCTGCGAGAGCGCAGTCCACGCATCGCGCAAGGTCGTCTTTCCATGACGCCAGGCCGCGCCTGCCATACCGGTCACGCACGCCATCTGAACGAGCGCGAGCAAGAGCGAAACCACGAAGAGCACGATGGCCGAAAGCGCGTCTGCTGCGGCGAGTGCGTCGACCGACCCGTTGCCGCTGATTTCGTATGACTCGAACACCGCCGATACCGCAAATTCCGCGATACCTGCGATCAACGCGATAACGATGCACGGCAGAACGATGATCGGGTTGCGATTGAGCAAACCCCACGCATGGGCGAACGTGTTCTCGAGGTCGCGAGCGCTCTGCGTCATGCTCGCTCCAGGATCCCGGCGACCTCTCCGATCGACGTGCAGGTTGCATCCGGCGGCGGCGCGTTTGCGGGCAGCGCCTCGTTGCGCACGTTCAGCCAGACGGCGAACAACCCCGCGTCGAGTGCGCCACGTACGTCGCGCTCGTAGCGATCGCCGACCATCGCGCTGCGCGACGGCGCCGATTGCAACGTCGTGCACGCGTGCGCGAAGAGCAGAGGATCGGGCTTGATCATCCCGACTTCGTCCGCGATGAAGATGGCGTCGAAAAACTCGCCGATTTGCAACAAGGCAATCTTCTCTCGATGGGTTTCGGAGAACCCGTTGGTAACGATCCCCAAACGCAAACCGCGCGAGCGCAGTTCGCGCAAAAGCTCGATGGCGCCGGGAAAGACCGTGAAATATTTTTTGCGGTATTCGTTGTAGCGCAGTGCGCTACGGTCGGCCAACGACCGGTCGGCGATTCCGACGCGCTCCAGCGCCGCGTTCCACATTGCCAGACGGATCCCGGAAAGGCGCATGCGCAGTTGTTCCGGTTCCAGCCGGTGCCAAAACCCCTCTGCCTCAGCAACGTAGGCGCGCTTGAGTGCCAACGCGTCGACGCCATGCTCGACGGCAATCTCGCGCGCAACCTCTTCGGCTGCGCTCGTGAACGCGCGGGTATCGTCGTGCAACGTGTCGTCAAGGTCGAATAAGACGACTTCCAACGTTCGCTTCAATGCTTTAGAACCGTACCCGAAAACTCTGCAATCCGTATGCGCCGATGCGAGAACGAATCGTCTCGCCCTCGATCGTCGCCCGTTCGTTGATGGCTCGTTCGAGACCATCGACCGGCTGCACTGCACGCAAGCGCGCGCCGCAGCGTAGGCGAAGGTCGCGAGCCGATCCGTCGCACTCGCGCACGCGCACCACCACACCGTCGCCGTCTGCGGCCGGCTTGCACGCCGTGACGACGATCGATGGATCGTCAGTTTGGAAAAGTCGCACGCGAGGCTCGAAGGCGAACTGCTCCCACGCGCTCTCCAGCTCGCCGACCGGCACGCCGGGATCGAATGGTGCGAAGGCCCATTCGAGCCGCATCGGTCCGCAATCCGCGAGGGGATCGGGCCAGCGCGGCGAGCGCAGCAGCGAGTGTCCGATATGCAAGCCGCCGTTGCGCAGACGGCGGGCGCTCCAACCGTAGGTATCGAGTGCGAAGATCGCCAGCCCGGTTCCGGCGTCTGATGCCGCCGCGAAGCGTTGTCCCGGCACTTCATACCTGGCCCTCAATTCCGGCGTATCGTCTCGCGCACTTCGCACGATCGTGCCAAGCGGCGAACCGTAACGTACGTCGTCGCTGTCGATCGCCAGCCAGTTCTCGACGCGCACGATCGTGTGCGACTCTCGCCAGTCGATCGCGCACTGCACGCGCAGAAACGGCTCTCCTTCACGAAGTTCCACGCGCATCGTCGCCGGTGACGAGCCGATCAGCAGCCGCACGTCGACGGCGTCCTCCAGCACGTCGCACGCTTGCGGCCGCACGCGTACGCGACGCCGTTCGTAGCCGGCATCGAGGTTCCAGGCGTCCCACTTCTTCGGCAGATCACGATATGCGGCCAAGAGATTCGCCTGCGCGATCGCGGAACGCCCGTTTGCGGTGGATATCTCGAGCAGCCCGCCGTTCCGATCGATCCGCGCGCGCACGATTCCATTATCGAACGCGATGCCGTCGGACGCCACAACCGGGCGGCACGTGCCCGCGCCGGCCAGGGCGTCGCGCGTGCGCGGAAGCATGGCCTGGACCGACGCCGCTACGAGTTCGAGCGATTCTCGCGCGCGATCGTACAGCGCAGCGACTTCGTCGTATGCTTCGCGAATCGCCGCGCCCGCCAGTACGTCGTGAAACTGGTTGCACAGCACCGCCCGCCACGTGTCGTCGACGCCGATACGAAGACGCTCGATAACCTCGCGCGGTGCGTGAACGGCGACGCACCACGCGAGCTGTTCTTCGATGCGCGCCAGCTCGCGCTCGAAGTGCGCGTTCGCGGCCTTGACGTCGTGGTGCGTCGTGTACGTGCCGCGATGATATTCGAGATACAAATCACCGGTGTGAATCGGCAACGCGTCGCGACGCGACGCAACACGATCGAACCACGCGCGCGGCCGCTCCCAATGTCCGACGGAGCGCCCTCGCTCGAGCTGCGCGTACGTGGGACCGCCGCCACCATCGCCGTAACCGACGACGACGGGTTCGCTGCGCTCGCGCGCGGTTGCGACCCGTTGCGCGTCGGGCGAGCCTTCGTAGGACGCGAGCAGCGCGCCGACGACCTCCGCGCCGTCCGGTCCGCGCCAACGAAACTGCGGATAGGGGAAGCGCGTCGTATCGTTCCATTGCAGTTTCGTCGTGGCAAAATACGTGATGCCGGCGTGCGCCAGCAGCGTCGGCAGCGTGTTTGCAAAGCCGAACGTGTCGGGAAGCCACGCGATCGCCGGCTCGATATCGAAGTGCTCGCGGCAGTACCGGTGCGCGGCGAGCATCTGACGTAAGAGCGATTCGCCCGACGGAAGATTCGCGTCGGGTTCGACCCAAAGTGCGGCAACGTCCGGATCGAATCGGCCTTCGACTACGCGCGCGCGGACGCGATCGAATAGCTCGGGAGCCTCGTCGCGGACGAACTCGTACAGTTGTGGTTGGCTCTGCATGAAGACGAACCCAGGGTCGACATGCATCAACTCGAGCGCGTTGGCAAACGTACGCACCGCTTTGCGTCGCGTTTGCGAATACGGCCACAGCCACGCAACGTCCAAGTGCGAATGTCCCCACAACACGGCCGCGCCCGCGCTCCCCGATACGCCGTTCGTCGTGCGCCGATCGAGCATCGCGAATCGCGCAGGCATTTGGGTCGCGTCGCGCACCATCGACGACCACCGCAAACCCGCGCCGGCTGGGAGACCGTTCGTCGGAAGCGATCGCCGCTCGACCTCGAGCCGCAACGTTCGCTCCTTCAACGATGCGTCAAGCGCGATACGATCGTGCTCGCGATCGAACCCGCCGGCGATCGCACCGTCGACATACGCAATCGCTCCCGTGCGGGTCGCATATCCAAGGACGCACGCATCGTCCGTAGGCGGAAGCGTTGCTTCGAAGCGCGCCAGCGCCGGCGTCCCTTCGATTTCGCGCAGCGCGATGCGCACTACGCGAAGACGGCGGACCCGCCCGGCTTCAACACGGTCGCGGCCGTGTTTGGCGACACATTTGCCACCGCCGCCGCGAAGAGATCGCCGCACTGCGGACCCAACACCAGCGCGTTGTGCGCGTAGTGGACGGGCACCGCAAGCGGGACGCCGAGGAGCTTGCACGCCTGCGCGGCGTCGTTCGGACCCATGGTGAACGGACCGTTTCCGGAAGAGAGCACGGCGAGATGCGGCTTGTACCGCGTGCCAATCGTCGCCATGTCGCCGAACAGATCGGTGTCCCCGGATGCGTAGATCGTCATTCCGGCAAGCTCGATAATGAAGCCGGCTGACGGATATCCGGCAAACGTCGAGTGAACGGCCGGCACCAGATGCACGCGGATGCCGTTGTGCTCCGCCACGCCGCCAAAGTTTATGCCCGCACCCTTGTTTGACACGATCGTCGCGGGATCGAGGTTGGCCGCTTTGAATTTCGGCACGAGCGCGACGCGAAACAGGTCGCTTTGTCCAACCGTCATCACCGGCAGGCCCGCCGCAACCAAGGCCGGCAACAATTCGAAATAGTCGCCCATGTGATCGGCGTGATCGTGCGTGAGGGCAACCAGCAATGCCTTGGGATGGCGGCTCGCGAGGTGCGCGGCGAATGCGCTCGCACTCTGCAGCTCGGGCGGCTTCTCGATGCCGAAGGGTTTCCACCCGGCGTTATTCCAAAGCCAGGCGTCGACCAAAACGATTGCCGAGTCGTCCGTCGCCGCGAGTTCGTAGACACCGCCGCCGAACCAGCGCATCCGAACTTTCCCGGTTGCAGCCGCAACCTGCGTCGGCTCGCCTGCGGCGGCAACGATTGCGCCCGCGACCGCGCTCGTCTGCAGGAAGTCGCCTCTGGATACCATCAAGCGATTCTCCTCGTTTAGCTTTCGACCAATTCGCGCAACGCCGTATCGAAGATCTTTGGCGCTTTCCCTTGGAAGAGCAGCGACTCGTTTCCACCGATCTGCTTGCGCAGCTCGATCAATTCGTCGCGCAACGCTGCGGCCTTCTCGAACTCGAGATTTGCCGCGTATTCGCGCATCTTCTTCTCGATGTCGGCAGCCATTCTCATGGCGACGTCGCGGGGAATCTTCTCGAGCTTGATCTTTTGGGCGGTCTCCTCGGTCGCGCCGACCATGCTGAGAATGTCGCGCACTTCCTTGCGTACCGTGCGCGGTTCGATACCGTGCTCTTCGTTGAACGCAACCTGCAGCTCGCGTCGACGCTTGGTTTCACCCAGAGCGCGCGCCATGGACTCCGTCACCGCGTCGGCGTACATGATGACCTTGCCGTCGACGTTGCGCGCGGCGCGACCGATCGTCTGAATCAGCGAGGTTGCGCTGCGCAGATAGCCTTCCTTGTCGGCGTCGAGAATGCCGACCAGCGAGACTTCGGGAAGGTCGAGCCCCTCACGCAGGAGATTTATGCCGACCAGAGTGTCGAAGACACCCAAGCGCAGATCGCGCAAGATCGCCACACGTTCGAGCGTGTCGACTTCGCTGTGCAAGTAGCGCACGCGCAGGCCGTTCTCGAGCAAGAAGTCGGTGAGATCCTCAGCCATCTTTTTCGTGAGCGTCGTCACCAAGATGCGTTCGCCGCGCTCGGCGCGCTGACGCACCTCTTCCATGAGATCGTCGACTTGATTGCGCGTGGGACGCACCTCGACTTCGGGTTCGACCAGGCCCGTCGGCCGGATGATCATCTCGACGGTCTGAGCGCTTCGCCCGATCTCGTACGTTCCGGGCGTCGCCGAGACATAGACGATTTGTTTGACGTGATCTTCGAATTCGTCATACGTGAGCGGCCGGTTGTCGAGCGCGCTCGGCAGCCGGAACCCGTGATCGACCAGGACTTGCTTGCGCGAACGATCTCCCGCATACATCGCGTGCACCTGGGGCAGCGTCACGTGCGATTCGTCGATGAAATACAAGTGGTCTTTCGGGAAGAAGTCGAGCAGGCACCATGGCGTCGAGCCCGCTTCACGTCCGGTGAGATGCCGCGCGTAATTCTCGATGCCGTTGCAGTATCCGACTTCGCGCAGCATGTCGAGGTCGTACCGCGTGCGCTGTTCGAGACGCTGGGCTTCGAGCAGCTTGCCGTGATCCTTGAAATACCGCAGGCGGTCTTCTAATTCGATCTCGATCGACGCGATCGCGCGACGCAGCTTCTCGTCGGGCGTGATGAAGTGCTTCGCGGGGAAGATCATCAGCTCGTCTTTGCTTTCGACGTATTCGCCGGTGAGCATATTCACGACGTTGATCGCTTCGATCCGATCGCCGAAAAATTCGATGCGTTGCACCAGCTCGTCGTCGACGCCGACGAATTCCAGGACGTCGCCGCGCACGCGGAAGGTGCCGCGCACGAGATTGAGATCGTTGCGGCGATACTGCATATCGACCAACTTGCGCAGCAACCCGTCGCGTTCGATTTCGTCACCCACCGCGATCCTGACGGACATCTCCATGTAATCCGACGGCGATCCCAAGCCGTAGATGCACGAGACCGACGCGACGATCAGCGTGTCCGGCCGGGTCAAGAGCGACTGCGTCGCGGAATGGCGCAAACGCTCGATCTCGTCGTTGATCGACGAATCTTTTTCGATGTAGGTGTCGGTCGACGGGACGTACGCTTCGGGCTGATAGTAATCGAAGTAGGAGACGAAATACTCGACCGCGTTGCCGGGGAAGAACTCGCGAAACTCGGCGCAGAGCTGCGCGGCCAGCGTCTTGTTGTGGCAGAGCACGAGCGTCGGCTTCTGAACGAGCTCGACCACGCGCGCCATGGCCATCGTCTTCCCGCTGCCGGTCACGCCAAGGAGCGTCTGGACGCGGTCCCCGCGCAGGATACCTTCAGCTAACGCGTCGGTCGCCTTGGGCTGATCCCCGGCGAGCGCATAGGGTGCGACGAGCTTGAAACGTTGGTCGGGCATTTCAGTACCCTTCGACGCAGAAAGTCGCGGCCCGGTTGCGCGTACTCCGTTGCGCATAAGGGGAGGCGGAGCGGAACCCGCGAACTCTGCCTGCGCCAAGCCCCCTGGAGAGGACACCGTTGAGCCACAACCCTTTGCTCTTTAGCGGCAACTCGAATCGCGCACTGGCCGAAGAGATCGCCAAGCGGCTCAAGTTGCACGTGGGCAAATCGCTGGTCGACAAGTTCAAGAACGAAGAGACTCGCGTCGAGATCGGCGAGAACGTGCGCGGTTCGGAAGTCTTCGTCATTCAATCCATCTGCAAGGCGGCGGACGGCCGTATCGGCGTCAACGACGCTCTGATGGAGTTGCTGTTGATGATCGACGCACTCCGCCGTGCGTCGGCTGCGCGCATTACGGCCGTTATTCCGTACTACGGTTATGCCAAGCAGGACAAGAAAACTAAGGGGCGCGAGCCGATCTCGGCAAAAGTGGTCGCTAACCTGCTCAAGGTTGCAGGCGTAAAGCGGCTCGTGACGATGGATTTGCACGCCGCGCAAATCCAGGGCTTTTTCGACCTCCCCGTCGACAACTTGATGGCGATGCCCGTACTGTGCAACTACCTTAAGAATGAAGGCCTGTCAAAGGATCGCATCGTCGTCGTTTCTCCGGATGCCGGCGGCGTGCACCGCGCCGAACTTTTTGCCAAGCGCCTCGAGAGCTCGCTTGCCATCGTCTTCAAGCGCCGGCCCGAGCCCGACGTCTCCGAAGTGACCGACATCGTCGGCGACGTTTCGGGAAAGATTGCCGTCGTCGTCGACGACATGATTTCGACCGGCGGCACGCTCGCCAAGGCGGCCGAGGCCATCAAATCGCGCGGTGCAAAGCAGGTCTTCACCGTGGCGACGCACGGCATTTTCGCCGGCGATGCGATACGCGTGCTCGACGATTCCGAGATCGAGAAGGTGATCGTGACCAACACGATTCCGCTCGGCGCCGGTGAGCCGGTCGACAAGATCGTTCAGCTTTCGATCGCGCAAACTTTTGCCGACACGATCAGCCGCATTACGACCAATCGTTCGGTTTCGGCCCTTTTTGACGGCGAAGAGTCGCCCGGCGCGGAACCGGGCCCTAGTGAATCCGCGGCTGCGCTGATCGAAGCCGCAACCGCGTAGACGATTCAGGAGACGATATTGGCTACAAAAAATCTCACACTCGCAATCGAGCGCCGCGAGCGCGTCGGAACGACGGGAGCGAACTCGCTTCGCCGCGTCGGTAAGGTGCCGGGCGTTCTCTACGGACACGGTACCGCGCCGCTCCATCTCGCATTCGAAGCCAAGCAATTCGACGACTTACTGCATCACGGCGGCAGGACGGGCGTCATTACGCTGACCATCGGCGGCAAAAAGGCGGATACTGCGCTGGTGCGCGATGTGCAGCGCAATCCGGTCACGCGGCGCATCGTACACGTCGATTTGCAGCGCGTCACGGAGCACGAAGAGGTTCGCGCGAGCCTTCCGATCGTTACGGTGGGGACGCCGCGAGGCGTGCGCGATTTCGGAGGCGTCATGGACGTGCTCTTGCACGAGCTCGAAATCGAGGGCCCCGTCGACCAGCTGCCCGATCGTCTCGAAGTCGACGTGTCGGACCTAGGAATTCATCAACACGTGACCGCCGCGGACGTGACGTTGCCCAAGGGCTTCAAGCTCCTGGAAGATGCCGACACCGTTGTCGTTTCGGTGGAAGCATCGAAGACGGCGCAACACCTCGAGGAAGCTACGGCCGCAACCACCACGGAGCAGATAGCGCCTGAGATCATCGGCGCCAAACCGGAGGTCGAAGAATAGCCGAGCAGACGCCACCGCGGCTTGTCGTCGGGCTGGGCAACCCTGGAAAAGAGTACGCACGAACCCGGCACAACGCCGGGTTCATGGTTGTCGACGAAGTCGTGCGGCGCTACGGGCTTTCGTCTTGGAAGACCAAGGATAAAGCGCGACAAATCTTCGATTCGCAACGGCGTATCGTGTTCGTCGAGCCGACATCGTTCATGAATCTGAGCGGAGTGCCCGTGCGTTTGATCGCTTCGTGGTATCGCACGCCTCCCGAATCGATCTTGGTCGTCTCCGACGACATGGATTTGCCGTTTGGCTCCCTACGGATGCGTCCGTTCGGCGGCCACGGCGGACACAACGGGCTCCGTTCGGTCATCGCAACCATCGGCGAACGATTTCCACGCCTGAGGTTTGGCGTCGGACGTCCGGAATTCGACTCGATCGATCACGTTCTGAGCCCGTTTACGAAAGAAGAGGACGCGGTAGTTGACCGCATCGTCGACGCCGCCGCAGACGGCGTGCAGCTCTGGCTCGACGAAGGGCTGGAGCGGGCGATGCAGTTTATAAATAATTGGACCGTCTAAGGGCAGGCCGGCGGGACGCCGTTTAGGTTGTTGACGCGCGTCGACGGATCGGTGATGCGCTGCATGAACAAGCGCGCCATGATGTCGGGACAGACTTCGACCAAACGCTGATCGGTATCGCGCACCACCGTTCGCACCGCAGCGGCGCGATCGACCCCGAGCGAGAGCGCGTACCGATCCGCTTCCCACGAAAGCCGCCTCAAGATACCATCTTGAACCGGTACGGCGATGAGATACAGCACGCCGAGGAACGCGCCGACGAGCGCGAGCCGAGAAACCGGATCGTCGTCGCGCCGAAATCCGATGCGATCCGCGATTCCCACCGCAACTGCCGTTCCGAAGATAAACAGCAGCGCACCCGTCAGAGCCATCTTCCACGTGTAGCCCGCGTCGATGTAACCGAG
>JASHZC010000281.1 GCA_030042755.1 Vulcanimicrobiota bacterium
CTCCCACACGGTGGACGATGCGCAGCCGCACGTTCGTAAAACGCTCGCGTACCTCGGCAAAGATCGCGGCAAACGTATCCAGCGTCATTTCTTCATGCGCTTCGTAAGAGAGTCCGGTTACGCTGCGTCCCTGCGCGTTCTCGCGCACGACACCGAGGAAGGTGACGATCCCGCCACACGAGTCGGCGCGTACCGCATCCTCGAGCGCGCGCGGATCGATGGGATCGCGTACGATTGCGCCGACTTCTGCGCGAACGTCCATCAGCCGCCGCCAACGGGAGGCAGCAGCGCGATTTCATCGCCTTGCTCCACCGGTTCGCTCAGAAGCGCCGCCACACGCCCATTTCGGGCGATGCGGGTGCTCGATGCGAGCGAGTCGATGCGCTGCTCGCGGGCGCGCAGGGCCTCCCAACATTCGACCAGCGTCGCGCCTTCCGGCACCTCCAGCTCGAAATCTCCGGCTCCCAGCAATTCGCGCATTCGCGCGAACGCGCGCACGCGCACGGTCATGCCGCGATCAATAGCCGCCGATGTCGGCGCTGTAGCCGCGAGCGATCAGCCACGCGCGAGCGTCGGCATGATCGGCGAGCATGTCGAGACGATTGCAAATCAACTTGTAGAGCATCACTTCCCAAAAGTGCTGGTCCTTCGCGTATACATCCTCGGGAATTTGATTTTCCATGCGAGCGAACTCCCGCAAGGCCTCCCAATCGCGACGAGCGAGAATGTCTCGAAGACGCGCTTCGTATTCGGGGCTGGCTGCTCCCTGTTTCACGCGCTGCGTTCTTCTTCCGGCGGCCCAAGGACGAATCGCTCGATGGCGTCGGCGACGCCGTCCTCATCGTTGCGACCGGTTACGTGATCGACGGCTTCGCGCACTTCGGGCAGCGCGTTGGCCATCGCC
This sequence comes from Vulcanimicrobiota bacterium, assembly GCA_030042755.1. The sequence continues at coordinate 905 of JASHZC010000281.1, forward strand.
ACCCCGATCCCGGCCCATTGCAGCATCGGAACGTCGTTGCGCGAATCGCCGATCGCCAGCACCGCAGCCGAGTCGATCTCCAGCTCGCCACAGAGGTGCGCGAGCGCTCGTTCTTTCGTCGCGTGTTCGCTCGTGATCGCGAGCTCTTCGAATTCGCCCCACGTTTCGTGCTTGAAATGCACCGGTGCGCGGCCGAAACGTTCCGCCACGGCTTTGACCGACTCGCTGCCGAAAAACCGAATGAACGTAGCGTCGCGATGCGCAAGCGCGATCAAACTCGGCACATCGACCCAGCGCGGCCCGTGCATGTCGTGCATGTATCGGCGCCCGCCCGCGACACGATGGAAGTGTTCGTCAACGTAGACGGCGACGTCCAGTTCGCGTTCTTCTGCAAACGCGATCATCGGAGCAGCATGTTCTTTCGGAATAGCGACGTGGCGGAGATTGTGCCCTGTACGAGCGTGCTTTGTCAGGGCGCCGTGGGCGCAGATCACCGGATCTGTCAAGCCAAGCCCGCGGGCGAGTTCGAGCGGCGTGTCGCTTCCGCGCCCGGTAGCGAGCACGACGCGCACGCCAAGGGCGCGCGCTTGTGTGATAGCTGCACGGTTGGCCGGCGAAATGGCTTCCGAGGAATCCAGGAGTGTGCCGTCGAGGTCGAGGGCGATAAGTTTGATGGGTGGCACCACCCCTAAGCATACAGCGAGGCGTCAACCGGACGGGAAACGAAGCCGCCTCCATGGGACGGGAAGCAACCGATGCAACCGGCGCCTCGGATGGAGCGTTAGTGCTGTCGTATGCAGCGATGTAGTCGGGAGTAGACTGGCCATGCCCTGTACGGCCCAAGTGCCGAACCTGACGGCCCGAGAACAAGCGCAATTCATCCACGATGCGATTCCGCCCGGCCTCTTTCGAACGGAAGACGACACCGACCGAATCCCGTGGCGCGTAAGTCCCGAGCCGTTCGCATTGTCTCCGAAAACCGTCGCGGAAATCGAACGCATCGGGCGCGACTTGCTGGCCTTTTACCGGGCACTGAACAGCCTCTACAACCGCAGCGCGCGTGGAACCGCACCGGCGTTCATCGCCGACTATCTGGATCGCGGAAAGCCCGAGCACATCGTGCGACTTGCGCGGCAAAATCGCTTCAGACAAGATATTCCCGGCGTCATTCGTCCCGATCTGCTTCTGACCGATCACGGCTTGGTCGCATCCGAACTCGACAGCGTTCCAGGAGGGATGGGTTTTGTCGGCGCCATGACCGAGGCGTACTGCAAAGCGGGCATCGAATCGATCGGCGGCGTCGACGGCATTCCACGCGGATTCGGCGCAATGCTTTCGTACGCGAGCCGCACGCCGCATCCGCGCGTCGCGATCGTCGTTTCGGACGAGTCGGGCGATTATCGGACGGAATTGCGATGGCTGGCAGCAGCGATGCGCCGCATCGGCGACGTCGAGGCGTACGTTTGCAAGCCACAGGATATCATCTTCACCGAGGAGGCGCTCTTTGCGCGCCTCGACGACGGACGCGAAGAAAAGCTCGATGTCATCTATCGCAATTTCGAGCTCTTCGATTTGCTCAACGTTCCCAAACAAGAATTGATGCTCTATGCGGCGCGTCACAATCGCGTCACGATGGTGCCGCCCCCGAAGGCGCCGCTTGAAGAGAAGCTCATATTTGCGCTCTTCCAGCATCCGGCGCTTGCGGCGCTGTGGCGATCGGAATTGGGCAAAGACGGCGCTGCCATTTACGGCCGTCTGATGGCGCTCTTCCCGAAAACGTGGGTGCTCGATCCGCGCCCGATGCCGCCGCAAAGCGTTATTGCTGGACTCGAAGCACACGGCTTACCGGTCTCGGATTGGCGCGCGCTGATCGATCTCGGCAAGAGCGAACGCGACTACGTGGTCAAGCCGTCGGGATTCTCGGAACTCGCCTGGGGTTCGCGCGGCGTGAAGATTGCAAACGATCTCACGAAAGAAGAGTGGACCGCGGCGCTCAACGAGGCACTCGGCGCATTCGATCGCACGCCGTACATTCTGCAAGATTTTCACAAGGGCAAACGCATTCGCATGCCCTACCTCGATAGCTCTGCCGACGAGATTCGCATGTTCGACGGCCGCGTACGGCTGTGCCCATACTACTTCGTGACCGCTGAAACGCACGTGCAACTCGGTGGCATCCTCGCCACGATCGCTCCTGCGGACAAACGACTCATCCACGGCATGTCGGATGCCGTGATGACGTCGTCGTTCATCAAAGAAAACGGTTACTAGACTCTATCGGTCAAAGCTAAAGCTTTGCCCGCTAGAGTCGCGCGGCGCTCCTGCGGAGCGCTCGCGCCACATTTCATGCCTCTAGTAGCTATTGTTGGCGGATGACCGTCACGCCTTGGGCGGTGACGTCGATTTCGTCAGGCACGTTGGTCGTGGGATTGTACCAGATCGTGAACGGCGTCTGACCTTCGAACACGAGCGCCTGATCGGAGGCGGGCACCGTTGCAGGCCGTGCCGCTTGCGCATTGGTATCGGGCACGAGCGTCACCGATTGTCCAATCGCCGGCACGACGGCTAGAACTGCGTCGTTGTTCCACGTGCGCATTTGCGCCGGAAGCGGAAGGAATCCGGAAAATACGCCGAGATCGAGCACGACGAAGTGCTTCGTGCTCGCGAGCAAATCGATCGAAGACGTCTTGCCGTGAACGTTGGTGACGTTCGCCGTCGTATTGGCGACCGTCGCCGAATCTTTTAACGGCGAGCCGTCGTTCGTCGCACTGAGCTGATAGCTGGTCGGCGAAAGATCGGTTCCCAAAATGAGCGTTGCATTCGCGCTCGCGCTCTGCCCGCTGATCGCGCCCGTCGCTTGTTCGTCAATTTCGGTCCCAGCCGGCGAGCTCTTTACCGTGACGACGGTCGTGCCGACCTTGGCGCCGTTCATCGTCGCAGCGTAGGTGTAGGTGCCCGGCGCAATCTGCGCGACCGACCCGGTTGGAGCAGCAGTGGTTAGTTGAGCTGCGAGCAAAAATCCGATCATCGTATTCCTTTTACGTTATCTGGCGAGCGCTCGGGCACGTTCGGGCACGAGGTGCAACAAACGATCGATCTCGTCGTGCGTGTTGTACCCGTGGGGCGCGACGCGGATCCCACCGGCTCGCCAGGTAGTGATCACGCCTTCCGACTGAATCGACCGCCCGAGTGCTACCGGGTCGACGCCCGGCACGGTAAACGTAACGATGCCGGATGAAATTCCCGGGCCCCGGAGCGAGCGGACGTTGGCTCCGCACGCCGCGAGCCCCTCCACGAGGTGGTCGGTAAGCTCGATCACGTGCGACGCAATCGCCGGCGGGCCGGATTCCACCAAGAGATCGACCGCTCGCTCGAGCGAGAGCGCGCCGATGAAATTCGGCGTTCCACCTTCGAATCGCGATGCCGCGGAATTGAGCCGCTGCTCGTAGTTCAAGAAATCCCACATATCTTGGACTGAACGCCAGCCCGGAGATCCGACAACGAGCCGGTCGATCAGGCTGGAGCGGACGTATGCAAAGCTCACGCCTTGCAACGCCAGCAGCCATTTCTGCCCACCGGCGTACGCGACGTCGAGATCCAGTTCGCGCACGTCGAGAGGAAACGCACCGAGTCCCTGAATCGCATCGACACAGAAGAGCGCGCCGCGCTCGTGCGCGACCTCTGCAAGCGCCCCAAGATCGTGACGGTATCCGTCTTCGAATGAGACCCACGACACGGTCACGACGCGCGTGCGATCGGTCATCGCCGCTCGCAAGACATCCGGCGTCATCCGTTCGCGCGCGGTTTCGATGAAATCGATTTCGACGCCGTAGCGACGCAGAGCAAGCCATGGAATCGCATTGGCGGGAAATTCATTATCGCTCAAAATGACGCGATCGCCCGGACGCCAATCGAGACCTTGCGCGACGACGTTCGCGCCGTCGCCGGTATTACGTAAGATGGCGACTTCGTCACGATCTGCGCCGATGTACCGCGCGATTCGCTCGCGATACGATGGCATCTGCATTTCATACGGCGCGGTGCCGACAACGCCGCTGTAGCTTTGGCGCTCGATGAATTCCTGCAGTGCCATACGCGAGCGCTGCGGAAGTATGCCGGTGGCCGCGTGGTTGAAATACGCGTATTTCTCGGTGACCGCGAATTCCGAACGAGGTAAGGGTGTTTTGGTCAATCCGTTCCGATCATGTCCTTCGTGTGCCATGCGATATTGCCGGCGCGATCGCCAACACGTTCGAGTGAGGCGAGCACGAAAAGGAAACGCGTGCCGGCGCGCACGAGTTCCGGATCCTGCTGCATCTCCTCTTGTAACAGCTTGATGCTGCGCTTGTAGAGCTTGTCGACTTCATCGTCACGAAGGATGACTTCGCTAGCCAAGTGCGCGTCGCGTTCGGTGTACGCGCGCATCGCATCGAGGAGCATGCCATGCGCCACGCTTGCAATCCGATCGATTTCGACGCGGTGGGGGCGCAGCGGCTGGTCGGCGAGTTTAATGGCATTCTTTGCTATGTCGACCGCATAATCACCGACGCGTTCCAAGTCGGTTGCGATTTCGAGCATGGCTGCAATCTCGCGCAGCTCGCCCGCTACCGGCTGTTGGCGCCAAATCAATTCGATGCAGTGGGATTCTACGCGCCTTCGTAAGTCATCGATCGCATCGTCGCCCGCCACAACTCGGGCTCCAGCCGTCGCATCGCGACGTTCGAGCGATTCGACGGCAACGCGAATCGCGTCGCCGCAAAGCGCGCCGAGACGCACGACGTCGAGTCGTGTGCCTTCGAGCGCCTCGTGATAGGCCGTGCGCACCGCTATCCGCTCCTCCCTCTTCTTCCATTATATCGGCATATCGACCGAAGGTAACTGTACCGCAACGCAGAGAAAGCCCCTGCGCTCTTTACGTAACCATAAGATAGAGGTATGAACGGTGTCTGAAATTCGAACCGTCGGCGTGTGCGGAGCCGGCTTGATGGGGAGCGGAATCGCGCAGGCCTGCGCGTCGGCCGGCTTCGATGTGGTGATGATGGAGGTGGCCGAAGAGCCGCTGCGCCGAGGCATCGCAAACATCGCCAAATCACTCGATAAATTCGTGCAAAAAGGCACGTTGCCGCAAACCGACCGCGACGCTGCGATCGCCCGCGTCAAACCGACGACCAAGGTTGCCGATCTTGCCGGATGCGACCTCGTCATCGAAGCGATCGTCGAAAACGTGGAGGTAAAAACGTCGCTCTTTCGGGAGCTTGACGAGCTCCTAGGTCCACAAGCCATTATCTGCACCAACACCTCGAGTCTGTGTGTCATCGAGCTTGCCGCCAAGACCAAGCGACCCAATCGCGTCGCCGGGCTGCACTTCTTCAACCCGGTTCCGATGATGAAGCTGGTCGAGGTCGTCAAGACGATCGCAACGACGCAAGACGTAATCGACACGTTGTTCGCGTTTTCGAAGAAGCTGGGCAAGGAGCCCGTTCTGGCTCAAGACACTCCAGGGTTCATCGTCAATCGCCTCCTGATTCCGTACCTGCTGGATGCGATTCGCTGTTACGAGGGCGGACTAGCGAGCAAAGAGGACATCGACAAGGGCATGAAGCTCGGCTGCGGACATCCGATGGGCCCGTTCGAGTTGCTCGATTTCGTTGGTTTGGATACGACCTATTACATCGCGCAAATCATGTTCGATGAATTCAAGAGCGCGGCAATGGCCGCGCCGCCGCTGCTCAAGCGCATGGTATTAGCCGGACGCTACGGCCGCAAGAGTGGAAAGGGCTTCTACGATTATGAGTGAGACCTCCCTCGAGAATATCGTGGTCGAGAACGACGGCGCGGTTGCCGTCGTGACGCTGAATCGACCGAACGTACTGAACGCACTCAATGCCAAACTCTTGGCCGAGCTTTCGTTCGCTCTGCTCGAATTGGAGCGCGATGCCGGCGTGCGCGCGATCGTGATTACCGGCGCCGGCGAGAAGGCGTTTGCGGCCGGTGCCGACATCGGCGAACTCAACGCGCTGGGAAGCGCTATTGCCGGAGCGGGCCAGGCTCGCATGGGACAATCGATCACGCGACAAATCGAGCGCCTCCGCACGCCCGTCATTATGGCGGTCAACGGTTTCGCGCTTGGAGGCGGATGCGAAATCGCGATGGCAGGCGACATTCGGATCGCGAGCGAGAATGCAAAATTCGGTCAACCGGAAGTCAATCTTGGATTGATTCCAGGGTACGGCGGTTCGCAGCGCATGACGCGTCTGGTGGGAAAAGGTATGGCCGCGTATCTTTGCTTGACCGGCGAAATGATCGACGCTCGCGAAGCGCATCGCATCGGGTTGGTCCAGAAGGTGGTGCCGCTTGCAGACTTATTAAACGAGGCGAAGCGCGTCGGAAACGCGATCGCCGCAAAGGCGCCTCTCGCCATTGCCGCATGCAAACGGGCGATACACGGCGGAGCGCATCTCTCAATCGACGACGCCCTAGAACTCGAGGCACTCGAGTTCGGCACGCTCGTCGACACCGACGATTTCAAAGAAGGCACGAGCGCCTTTCTCGAAAAACGCAAACCCGCCTGGAAAGGGAAATAATTATTGCAGCGTTTTTTGGGCGTGCGCCATTGCAAGCGCGATCGCGGGATTGAAACCCGCCCACGTTGCGCGGATACGACCTTGCGGATCGATCACCACAACCGTCGGAAACCCTTCAATCTGGAAAAATCCTTGCGAACTTGCGCTCGGATCGAGTACGACGCCCTTCAGATGCAGGCGCTTGGAAAAGGTCGCGGCGACGGCAGCCGGTTCACCGACGTCGATCGGTACGACGACGACGTTCGGATGCGCGCGCGCATACCGCTCGACGAGCGGCGCTTCCATGCGGCACGGTTCGCACCACGAGGCGTAAAAGTCTAAGAATACGACGTGTCCGCGCTCGTCGGCGATGTGGAACGTGCCTCCGTCGAGTTTCGCATACGCGATGCGCGGCGCCGGATACGCGTTTGCAACGCTGAGCGCGCGCGGTGCGAGGAAAATCTTCCACACGACGAACGCTACGACGCAAAGCGCTAGGACGTCGAAAATGCGGCCCCAGTCATTCCGCGACAAAAACTGCTGCGATGCCCTGCCCTCCCCCAATACATGCCGACGCAACGCCATAGCCTCCGCCGCGCGCGCGTAAGTCGTTCAACGCCGTGAGCGCGATACGCGCGCCCGACGCACCGAGAGGATGTCCAAGCGAGATCGCACCGCCGTGCGGATTCAGCCGCACTCCATTCTTGTCACCGTGAGGCGCTCGCAGGGCCAGTTCTTTTACGCACGCCAGCACTTGCGGCGCGAACGCCTCGTTGATCTC
>JASHZC010000282.1 GCA_030042755.1 Vulcanimicrobiota bacterium
GACGACGCTGCCCAACGTTCATTGTTACGAATCGTTGTTACGCGGTAAGCCCGAGAACATCGAGTGGCCGATGCTCGATGAATGGACGGCGTCCTCGCTCTGTTACACGTCGGGCACGACTGGGGACCCCAAGGGCGTGCTGTACAGCCATCGTTCGACGCTCCTGCATGCGATGTCGGGATTGAGTATCGAGCACACGCCCAACGGTGACATGAGCCGCTGCATTCTTCCGATCGTGCCGATGTTCCACGTCAACGGCTGGGGAGTTCCGTACACGGCCGCAATGGCCGGAGCGAAACTCGTTCTTCCCGGCCCGGGGTACGACGGCGCGAGTATGTACGAACTCATCGAGGGCGAAGGCGTCACGGCGGCTGCGGGCGTTCCGGTCGTTTGGCTGCGATTGCTGCTCTATCTCGAGGAAACGGGAAAAGAGCTTACGACGCTTCGTTCGATGCGCGTCGGAGGATCGGCGTCGCCGCCGTCGCTCATCGAGGCGTTCGAGCATCGCGGTATCGAGGTCGCTCAGGGCTGGGGAATGACCGAAACCAGTCCGGTCTGTACGACCGGCGCGTTACTGCCCGAACATCGCGATTCGCCGCAGCGCTTGAATTATCAAGTGACGGCCGGGCGTCCCGTTTTCGGCGTTGACTTGAAGATCGTCGATGCAGAGGGGAATGCGCTGCCGCACGACGGCATCGCGCAGGGCGAGCTATGCGTACGTGGATATTGGGTGCTCAGCGCTTACTACGAGAATCCCGACGCAACGGCCGCGGCCTTTACGGACGATGGCTGGTTCCGCACCGGCGACGTCTGTTCGATCAACGAGGACGGATACGTAACGATTCGCGATCGAGCCAAAGATCTCATCAAATCCGGTGGCGAGTGGATAAGTTCGATCGATCTCGAGAACGCGGCAATCGACCATCCCGAAGTCGAGGAGGCTGCCGCGATTGCCGTGCCGCACGCGCATTGGGGAGAACGTCCGCTCTTGGTCGTGCGCCGCAGCACGGGAAGCAAAATCGATCACGCGACCATCGTCGAATTTCTTTCGCCGAAGGTAGCCAGCTTTTGGCTTCCCGACGAAATCGTCTTCGTTGACGAGATGCCCTATACGGCAACCGGAAAAATTTCGAAGAAAACGCTTCGCGAGCGCTTCAGCGCATCGCACACCGGCGCGTCGTCTTAGACGCGCTTCGCGTGGACGCGGCCGAAAATGCCGGCGGGGCGGAAGAGCAAGACGAGAACGATGATGGCGAATGCGACGGGCAGTCGCAAATCGGTGCCGATGAAATCGACGTACGTACCGAGCAGCGCGAGTACGACGCCGAGGATCAGTCCACCGATGACGGCGCCGATGGGACTTTCGATGCCGCCGAGCACGGCCGCGGCAAACGCGTAGACGATGATCCCTTGCATCATATTCGGATCGAGAAAAACGACCGGTGCAACCATGAATCCCGACACGGCACCGACCACGGCTGCGAGTCCCCAGCCCAGAGCGAGCATCCAGCTTACGCGAATTCCCATCAAACGGCTTTGTTGAGGATAGAGCGATGCTGCCCGCAACGCGAGACCAAGTTTCGTGTGCTGAAATAAGAGATACATCAGCGCGAGCATGCCGAGACAAACGACGATCACGCCGAGATCTGCAGGGCTGAGGGCAACGCCGCCGATCGAGATCGGCGCCGACGGGAACGGACTGGCGAACGCCTTGGGGACATAGCCCCACGCCCAACCCGCGATGCCGTTGAACGTGATCAGTAGGCCGAGCGTCACGATAACGATCGTCAACGGCGGTGCACCTTCGATCGGCCGAACGATCGTACGCTCCAGCAGTACGGCACCCACAAACGCGATGGCGATCGTTATTGCGAATGCAGCCCAGATCGGCATGCCGGCGTGCATGAACTGCCAAGCAATGAACGTGGTCAGCATTGCCATCTCGCCTTGCGCAAAGTTGATGACGTTCATCGAACGATAAATCAGCACGAGTGCCAGCGCCACACTTGCAAAAATCGACCCGGTGGCGAGGCCGCTCACGATTTGCTGGGCGAGTTCTTGCATGACCCCTACATTAGACGCCGACGGAGTGGCGCCTACCAAGCGCGAACGTTTGGCACACCATGACAAAACGCAGTCGTCTTTCGTACGCGCAAACACTCGCAACCCTTCGCGACCACATAACCGGTGGCGGCAACACGATTTTTGCCGCGATCGATCAGGCAGCCGCTGCGCAAACCGTCGGCATGACGCTACGGCCGACTACGTTGATCGTGTTCGGGAACCCGAAGGCTGGAACGCCTCTGATGGATGCATTTCCACTGGCTGCGCTCGCGCTTCCGCTAAAGCTGCTCGTGTGGGAAGAGGACGCAACGGTTAGCGTTGCCTACGAGACCATGAAGGAGATCGCTGCGCGGTACGGCGTCACGGGCATGGACGCGCGCATCGATGCAATGGATAATGCTGTCGATGCGTTGACCGACGCGGTGGCGTAAAGCTCGCTAGAGTCCGAAGTAGGCTTCGCGAACCGCATCGCTTGCTTCGAGCTGCTCGCGCGTGCCCGAAACGCGAACGCGCCCGCCGTCGATGAGATACCCGCGATCGGCAAGCGGCAAGAACGCAACGTTCTGCTCGGCCAAAAGCAATGCCGTGCCTTCTCCGATCGAGTAGCGCAGCACGTCGACAACCTGCTTCACGAACACCGGCGCCAATCCGGCGGAAGGTTCGTCCAGCAGCAGCAACTTCGGTGCCGAAACGAGCACTTTCGCGATGCCGAGCATTTTGCGCTGTCCGCCCGAAAGCGACGCTGCAAGCTCGCGCCGCTTTGAGGCGAGGTCGGGAAAGAGCTCGAAGAGCCGCGCGCTGCGGCGCCGCACTTCGCGCGTGCTCAAAAAGTAACCGCCGAGCCGGATGTTCTCTTCGATCGAAAGCGTCGCGAACACGCCCTGTTCCGACATGAACGACATCCCATGCTTGATGCGCTGATCCGGTGAAGCGTGTTCGATTTCTTTCCCGTCGAATCGGATCGTGCCGCGCCAACAGGGAAGCAGACCGATGATCGTGCGAAGAAGCGTCGTCTTTCCTGCGCTGTTCGCGCCGAGCAACAGCACCGTCTCTCCGGTGGAGACGTCGAGGTCGATCCCCCACAGCGCTTGCATTGCGCCGTATCCCGACTCGACCTCACGAACGTCCAGCAGCGCCACGCCGTCAGCCTCCGATGAACGCGGCGACGACGTCGGCATTACGCGACGCGTTCTCCAGCGTGCCTTCAAAAAGCATACGGCCGGCACTGAGCACGATGACGCGATGGGCGATGCGATTCAAGAAATCGAGCAAGTGCTCCACCACGATCAGCGCGATGCCGCGCGATGCCAGCGTTCCCAGAAGGTCCGCCATGACGCTCAGTTCGCCAGGATTGAGGCCCGCGCCGATTTCATCGACGAGGAGCAATTTCGGCCGCGTCGCTAGCGCTCGCCCGAGATCGAGGCGCTTCTGCTGATTCACCGTTAATCCGGATGCGACGTCGCCCGATTGGTTCGAGAGTTCGATCTCATCCAACACGGCGTCGACGTCGGTCGCGCCGTGCCCGCCGAAGTACGCAGCAACTTCGATGTTTTCGCGCACCGTCATCGCATAGAAAGGTTTGGGAACTTGAAAGGTGCGGTTGATACCGAGCGGGACGCGACGAAAGCTCGGCAAGCGATCGATGCGATGTCCTTGGAAACTCATGCTCCCGGCATCGGCGCGATATACGCCGGAGATCAGATTGATTGCCGTGGTTTTCCCCGATCCGTTCGGCCCGACCAAACCGAGAATCTCACCCGGCGCGACGGTAAGGCTGACGCCGTCGAGTGCGGTGAGTCCGCCAAAGCGCTTCACGATTCCGTCGAGCACGAGCAGCGGTTCAGAGGACACGTACGCCTCGACGAGCGAGCAACGATATCAGTCCTTGCGGAAGAAAGAGCACGAGCATGACGATCAGCAGCCCGTAAATGAACTCAAAATACTGCGGTGCCGAGATGCCGACTGCATTGTAGAGCGTATAGAGCACGATCGCGCCGATTACCGGACCGAGGACGGTCCCGACGCCGCCGAAAAGCGCGAAGACGATAGCGAACACGGAGATCTGGAGTGTAAACACCGCGTCGGGATAAAAGACCGAAAGATTCCAAGCGTAAGCGCCCCCCGCGAGTCCGGCGATTGCGGCCGAGACCAGCCACACGATCAAACGTTCGCGCACGACGTTGATGCCGGCCATCGCGGCGCTCGTCGGGTCCTGGTTCATCGCGCGCAAGGCCATGCCGAATCGCGAAAAGCGGAAGTGCGCTGCAAGGCCCGTAGCGAGCAGCAAGATCGCGAGCATGGTGAAGTAGCTTGCGGTGGGGTTGTACACCTGATCGATCTTCAACCCGTACGGTCCGCCGGTGACGCTGGCGAGATCTTGGTTCGAAAAGATGTTGTAGAGAATTTGGGACGCCGCAAGATTCGCGATGGAAAAATACGCGCCGGAGAGACGCAGAAGCGGCCCGAGAATCAACGCCACGACGACTGCTGAGGCACCGCCGCCGAGGACGCACACCGCTACCGGTAGATGCGAATGGAGAACGAGCAGCGAGGTCGTATACGCGCCCGTTCCCAAGAATCCGACGTAACCGAACGGCAGATAGCCGGTGAAGCCGTAGAGCAGGTTCAGCCCTTGCGCCAGCGTGATGAACATCATCATCGAAAAGAGAAGGCTGCGGTTGTGGTAGAGATTGGGCGCGACGGCGAATACGAGAGCGAGGACCGCCAGCGTCAACGCCGAGGGTGCGATCGTGCGAAACCGGTTTTGAACGGGCGGTGAGGCTTCGTTCATCGTTACGTGGTCCGCACGGATTTGCCCAACAATCCGGCGGGCCGGAAGAGCACGATGATAACCAGAAGCGCGTACGGTACGAGATTCGACCACGACGGCAGGAACGTTTGCATGAGCAGCGTGCCGATGCCGAAGACCAATCCGCCGATAATCGTGCCCAGTGGGTTCCCCAGCGACCCAATGATGATGACCGCAAAAGACGTTGTCGTAAGCTCGTTGCCGATGTCAGGCGAAATCGAGCCTAGAAGGTACGGAACGAACACACCGGCAGTGCCGGCAAGCGCGATGCCGATCACAAACGAAATCGCCGAGACCCGCTGCACGTCGATGCCGGTCGCAAGCGCTTCCTCGCGGTTGGACATAATCGCGCGGGTCGCCAAGCCAAATCGAGTGCGGGTAAAATACAGATAGAGCGCCGCGGTCACGAGCAGGCTTACGGCTGCGGCTACCCACCAACTATCAGGAAAGCTTTGGCCGAATGGGCTGATGCTTCCCGAGCCGAGGGCGTCCTCCGGCAGCGATCGCTGATCGGCGCCAAAAACCGCGATAAGGATCGCATCGATCATCTGTGCGACGCCGAAGAAGAGAATGAACGACAGCATCTCGGGATCGCGGCTTCGCTGCAAGCGCGGAACGACTCCGTAGTAGATTGGGATCCCAACGACGACGGCTCCCAGAATCGCGAGTGGAACGCCGTAAATGGGATTCAGATGCAGCCGCGCACTGAGAATGAATGCGCCGTAGCCGCCCAACAATACGAACTGGCCGTGCGCGATGTTGATGATGCGCATCACGCCGAAGATCAGGTTCAGTCCGATCCCGACCAAGGCGAAAAAGATCCCGTACAGGATCCCGCCGATTAGCGCGTATTCGAGAAGGCTCATCGACGGGATCTCGCTTCGGGCTTAGGGTTGCGGAGCCGGATAAACGGCTTTTCCGGTCGCCTTGTCTTGTGGATAGACAACAACGAATTTGTTATCGGCGCCCGCCGGTACGAGCTGCGCCACGGGCAACAGCTCACCGAGCTGCGCGCCATTTTCGTTGATCTTGAAATCGCCAAGAAGCGTTCGCGTCTTTGAAGACATGTCCATCAGCGCTTGATGGAACGCCAATTGCGTGAACTCCGGTGCGCGCGCGAGCATCTCTTGAATGATCAGTCCGTTGTTGTAGCCTGCAGCGTTGAGGAAGTTCGGCGCAGCGTTGTTGGCTGCGGTAAACGCTTTGACGAACTCGTCGGTGTTCATGCCGAGCGTGACGCTCGGATAACGCACGAGCGGCGGTGTCGGATAGGTATAGGTATACGCCATCGCCTTGGCTCCGACGTTCTTGGTGATGAGCGCGGTGAGTTGGCCGGGGAAGATCGTGAAGGTCATGTTGAAGTGCAACCCGCTCGAAGCGAGGTCGCGCAAGAACGCGATGTCGTTGGGCGCGTATCCGAACTCCAGCACTGCGTCCGGATGCGTTGCTGCAATCGTATGTAGCAGGATGGCGTAGTTCGATTCGGTCGTCGGTACGCCGTTGTAGTACACTGGCGTAATGCCGGCCTGCGCCAGCACCGATTTCAGCGTCTCGGCCTGCGAGGCGTCGAAATCATTGGAATCGTAGAGAATTGCGACGCGCTTCATTTTCTGATCGACGATGAACTGGCCCAGCGGTACCGGCCATACCGCGGAGGACGGGATGCTGACGTCGGCGAGATAGTTCGTTTTCTTGGTGAAGAAATTCGCGCCGGATCCGGTCGGGTCGATCAGCAACATGTGGTGCTCTTCAGCCAGCGGAATAGCGACCGACGTAAGCACCGAACCAAAGTCGGCGATCAAAATGTCGACTTTGTCCTGCGTGATCAACTGGTTGTACAGCGTCGTCGCGGTCGTCGTCGAGCTCTGGTCGTCGTAGGCGATGATCTTGACGGGAATCTTCTTGTTGAAGGCTTTCACGAAGACGCCGCCATCTTTGTTCACCAACGACGCCCAGTACTGTAGACCCTGGTACTGGCCTTGGGAGGCCACGGCGAACGTTCCGGTACTCGCATAGAGCGTGCCGATTTTTATCTGGGATGGCGGGGCGTCGGCGCGCGCCGGACGGAGGGTGCCCGTGGCGACAAGGCCGACGACGGCGATAACTGCGGCTGAAAGCAACCACGCTGGACGAGACACGAACATCGAGCTCTTTTCCTCCTTTCACGCCGGCTTGCGCGGCGCACGAAGAACAGTATCTAGGCCACGTTACTCTCAACGTCCTTTAACCTTCGAACGTTCGCATCGCTAGATGCGCGATCACCCGCGCTAAGCAGATAACGCTGCCGCATAGGCTACAAAGCCCGATGATCGCATGGGCCGAACTCGACGCCACCGAGTTCTTGTGTGGTGCGCACCGTTGTTTGCGCCGTTCCTTGCGCGATCGGCATCGTAAGCGCCCCATAGTTGTACTTCGTTTCGGCGAGCAGCTCGTGACCCGAAACGCACCCCTGAACGCCGCCTTGCACTTGATAACCGATTCCGCCGAACGCGTAACGATCGCCGCCCGCGATTCCATCGACGCGGTTCTCCGAATGTGGAAGATAGATGACGGGTCCTCCGCCGACGTACGCGCCGTTGGCACCGCCCCACACATTTTGGAGCAGGCTCATGCCGAGCATGTTGAGCCCGTGCGTGACTTCGAACGATTGCACCCTCTCGTTCATCGGTGCGACCGTGTGCAGAGGCGCGCTATGCCACGTTCCGTCCTGTTCCACGACTTGATTCGTTTCCGAATAGATCTTGTAATGCGTGAAGTCGAGCGCAATGCGCGTTTGCGGATGGCCAGGCGGATTATACGCCAGCCGAATGCCGTAGTAGAGCTCGAAGCGAAAGGGATATCCCGGCCACCGGACGCGACGGATCGTCGCGTCGTTTCCGCGACTCTGTTGAACGACGTGCAGATCGCTGGGCTGCGTCTGCGATGCACCTAAATAAAAAGAGAGTACGATGTCGCCGGCGAGCACGTGCTCACAGACTCTTGTGCGTCGGCGCCTGAATCTCGCTCGTCGTACAGCCCACCGGCACAGCCTGGCCCGCGAACCGCTGCGCGATCCAATTTCCGGCGAAGTCCGCGCTGTCCATCCCGGCCCAGAAATGACTGCCGCCATCGATGTGCAGCAGTTCGACACGCGCACCGGACGCGCACGCAGCTTGCACGAACGCAGCAGTGAAGGTGGGGAGCACGAGATGATCTGCGGTGCCCTGCGCCACAAGCAGCGGCGCCGTCATGCGACGCGGATCCGCGGAGTTTGCCTGCGCCGCATCGACCCACGTCTTCGACGTCCAGAACGAAGGAAGAACCATGTTCGGCGTCAGCAGCCTGGCGGTGAGCATCACCGCACTTCCGCTTAGGCGCGTCAACGCGCACTGTTTTGCGACGAGCCTGATGAGCGGTCTCGAGTCGCGCCGCGTCACGTCGTTCAGCGAGGTGTTGTACAGCTGCGACCACACGACCAGCGTGTACGCTGCCAGGATCCGGCCCGAG
>JASHZC010000283.1 GCA_030042755.1 Vulcanimicrobiota bacterium
GGGTGAGACGAGGACCGTCAAGAGATAATAGAGCGGAATAACGACGATACAGAACGCGAAACCCAGCGGCACGACACGGCTAACGGCCCGGACGAGCTCTCCGACCGGCGCAATGTCGAAGAACAAAATCGATAGATTGTTTATCGCCGCTACAAAGCGGAGCGCTGCAAATCCCAAAGCCAGCGCAAGCATGTGCAGTGGCGAAAACCCCCTCGCTCGCTTCGACCATGGATTGAGAACGACCCTACGAAACGACGCGATCGGATGTGCGAGCCAAATCGAATCCGTGTACGACGCATAGCGCGCAGCAAAAACGACGCACCACGACAAAAGGAACGCACCGGCAATCGTCACGCCCCAGGCGCGGAAGGCCATGTAGGTTTGGCCATTGACGACAAACGCATTCTGCTCGTGCGCGCCAACTCGTTGCAACGCGAGCGCCGTCGTCCATAGATCGCTCCCGCTAGCGATTGCGTAGAGGACCAGGTAGAGGCCGCCGGCAAGGGCGACGCGTCGAAACGTACTCGTCGAAGTCATATGGTGGGGTTTGCGATTACCACGTGGAATCGCCGGTTTCCCACAAAGGGGTACGCCCGACCTAGATTTCCGAAGGTACTCTAGCGCGTGAGGCGTTCGATATCGATCATCTCGCGGGTTTCCAAATCGAGCTTATCGGGCAGCGTCAAACGCGCAACGCCGATGTATCTGTCGGCCATTCCGTAGTACACGTCGAGCGTGCCGTTCCCGCGATCGTCGACGCCGGTGGGGAAGACGACGTTGTCGACCGTCCCGGCCGTCTCCTCACCGATTTCCGGGATGAGGATCGGCGTCGTGGTTCGGTACTGCATCAGCTTGTCGCCCTCGCGATGAAGCACGAGTGCGCCCGCGACGTATTGAACGCGATTCTTTTCCTCGGCCGTTTGCGCAATGAAACCGCTAACGCCGTGATAAATCATGAGATAACCGAGCGGAGTGTGTACGGGCGGCGTTCCGACTCCGATTCGAAGTTTTTCCCATCCCTGCTCGGGATCGATCAGAAGCGCATGCTTTTTCATCACGCACAAATTACGCACGTCGCGCTTGGCCCATTCGAGTTCGCATCCTGACGCCCAGATGCTCGGCAACGGGCCGCGAACGCCCTTTGGTGCTTCGTGCGGAGTGTCGTAAAACGGACGATGCAGCATTCCAAGAACGGTCGACCCATCGTGCAACTCGATCGCGTGTGGGAAAAACGCCGCATCCTTGTTGTGATAATTGTTGAAGATCACACCGTATTTGGCTTGCGTGTCCGGCTGGAAATCGACGAGGCCAAGGCGTTCCCACTTGAGTAAGTCTTCGGAAATCGCGAGGGCAATGCGAGGTCCCTTTGGCCCCCACGCGACGTAGGTCATTACATAGAGTCCGAGCGGTTCGACGAACGTAACGCGCGGATCTTCGCAACCGCCGCTTCCCTCCACGGGACGAAGCTCGTATGGCTCTTCCGGCTCCAAAGCGTACCCAAGACGCTCGACGCCGACGGGATCCCCTCTCCCGTCGAAGAGCACCCGTGCGATTCCGACTCGTGAGAAATTCTTTGGTCCGACCAGGCGCGGGAAGAGGTACAGTTCGCCGTCTGGACCACGAGCCGCGCCGGGGTTGAGCACACCTTCGACTTCGTCCTCGCGCGCCGGATCGGGCCGCATGATGACCCCAAGCCGCTCAACTTTGAATGGCGATACGTCGGTTAGTTCCATCTGCCCACCTCCGGTTCTACCGGATTCAGCTTACGTTCGCACCGGCGCATCCGGCAAGAAGCAGCCAGCGCATGCTAGGATAGCTTTGCAGAGGAGGTCACGTATGAATTGGTGGCTTGCGGCAGTTAAGAAATATGCCGTATTTAGTGGTCGCGCTCGGCGAAAAGAATACTGGTATTACGTTCTCTTCAACTTCATCATCGCGTTCGTTTGGGGCATGTTTGCGGGAGTCGTCGGCGCCATGGCCGGCTGGAGCCAAACGACACTCGAAGAGTTTGCCAACGTGCCCACGTTAGCACTACTGCTACCATCTCTTGCGGTAGCGGTTCGACGGCTGCACGATACCGGCCGCAGCGGTTGGTGGCTGCTGCTCGCGTTCGTACCGATAATCGGCGCGATAATTTTGATCGTGTGGTATTGCCAAGATAGCGAGCCCGGCACCAATCAATACGGGCCAAATCCCAAGACGGAAATCGAGGGAACGTCACCGATCCCAACGTAACGAAATGCGGCGGTGCTTCTCTCTATCGTGTTATCCACAACGGTACCGATCGTTGTCGCTTTGGGCGACTCGATTACCTACGGCTACGGTCTGCCTTCGCCGCAAACCCAAAACTATGCGGCGCGTTATGCACGGCACGTTCGGGGCCGACTGTTCAATTTCGCAACGCCGGGATATCAATGCGATGACGTCGTGAACGACGAGATTCCCAAGATGCCGCGCGACGCGTCGGTCGTAATCCTCAATTGCGGAACAAACGACGTCGGCGGCTTTGGCTTTACGCCCGGAGGCACGCCCAACGGCAGGGTGCGAACCGCGCCGGCAAATGACGCCGAGCTCGGTGCGGCTGAGCGCGCCTTTGCACGCGCGCTGATCCTGATACGTAAGACGGAACCGAAGGCAACGATCTATCTCGTGAACCTACGACATTGGCAACGCATGACCGGCCCTGAATCGCCGCAGTTCGAACGGGACGTCAGCGCGTGGAACGCGATGCTGGCGTCAACCGGGCTGCACGTCATCGACATCAGCAACGATCCCCGCATGTATCGAGCCGAATTCTTCCAGACCGATTTGCTCCATCCAAACGTGGCCGGAAACGACGCGATCGCCGGCGATTTCTAAGGCGCGTCGATGGTGATCGGACTATTGTAGCCGGAATAAACGATCGTGACGCTTCCTTTGGGCGTCTGCGAAACGCTTTGCACCGGCAAATGATCGGATCCGAGATTGAGCTTTACCGAATCTCCATCGGTCGAGCTGAACGAATACGCATGCGTCGGCTGATTGTCGATCGTTTCCATACCCAGATCTTTGATGCTGCTCTTGATCACGTCTTGGAGCGGTGCGAAACGATAGCTTTGCAGCATGCTCTGCGCTCTGCCGCCCATCATCGGCGGCATCGGCATCGTTTTTCCATCCCGAACCATGTAGACGTCGCTGCCGATGAGCACTTCGGTCATCTGCGGAAGTGTGACGCGATAGCGGTCCGGCGCGACGAAATCGACGGTAACGATCGTGCCGTTACTGAGGTGCTCCACAGCGTGCCACGACTTGAGTGCAGCCCACGTTTTCTGGGCGGTTTGAAGGTCTCCGTAAGCATCGGCGGCGGCAAGTCTCGTCTGCGCAAGCACGGAGACGATGACGAGAGCGCCCAAAAACCATGTACGCACAGCAATACCTCCGTACGTACTCATAGCGTAGCAAGACGCCACGCTGGATCAAGGGCCCGAAGAACTAATTCGTACTCTCGTTCGGGCGCGCGATCACCATTCGCGCGAGCTCAAGCGAGATCGGAATTCGCTTGTGGTCGATTTCGATCGTAACCGGACCACCAAGCGGCGCTTTCTCGATCAGACGGATTTTTGCATCGGGCCGTAACCCGATCTCGCCGAGATAGCGCAACAGTTCCGGCAGTGCTTCCGTTACGCCGCA
>JASHZC010000284.1 GCA_030042755.1 Vulcanimicrobiota bacterium
GGCACGACACGCACGTTCCGTCGTAGCCGAGCACGCCGTCTTTTGGTGCCTCACACAGAAGCGACTGCGCGAGCCTTCGCGCAAACGTTTTCTTGCCTACGCCCGGTGGGCCCGAAAAGAGATATGCATGAGCAATCGTTTCCTTGGTCACGCGGGCGAAGTACGCTTTTGGTCCGTCGGCACCGACAACGTCGAAATGAAGTTCGCTCATGCGAACGCTCTCGCGATGAATTCGAATGCTTGCGAAATGAGCTCTTCGGGCGGTTTCGTCGCATCGAATACGTGGTATCTCGGCGATCCGGCAGCCAAATCCAGAAAGCCGCGGCGTGCCCGCTCGTAGAATCCGGGATCCTCGCGTTCCATGCGGTCGCGGGCGCTGCCGTCACGTGAGCCCGCGCGTTCGCGCGAAATCGCAACGGGAAGATCGAGCACGATCGTTGCGTCCGGCGTGAGACCACCCGTGGCAGCATCGCAGAGTTCGCGAAGAAATCCAAGGTCGATGCCCCGCCCGTAACCCTGATACGCAAGCGTCGAGTCGACGAACCGGTCGCAGAGGACGATCGAACCGCGACGCAATGCTGGGACGATAACCTCGACGACATGCTCGGCGCGCGCCGCGTTGAGGAGTAACGCCTCCGTTAACGGAGCTACTTTCAGGCCCGGCTCCAAGAAAATGCGCCGGATCGCGTCGCCGACCGGGGTACCGCCGGGCTCACGCGTGACGATGGTTTCTTTACCCGCAGCGCGTAATCGTTCGGAGAGGCCGGCAACGAGGGTGCTCTTGCCGCAACCTTCGATACCTTCGACCGTGATGAATTGCACGGATTGATATTCGACGGAGCCGCTTTCCATGTCATCTCAAGGCTCAATCTTCGGGAACGTTATCGAGTGGTTTCTCGGGCGCGTCGGCGATCGGCGCCAGTACAAACGTCGAGCCGGCGCGTTCCATCTCTTGTATCAGCCGGATCCCACCGACCCGGGCCATCGAAAGGGCGGAGTCGGTCTCGAAATATCGCCCAGCGGCATCATGTTCATCATGGAAGAGGCGATCGAAGCACGCACGTTCAACATCGTCGCGCGGCTTCGCGAACAGGATCTGAACCTTCGGGTGAAGCGCGTTCGTCACGAAGAAATCGCGCAGCAGGGCTCGACGTGGCACCGGTACATGTGTGAGTTCCTGGGAATTTCTGCCGACGATTGGGACGCGATCGTTCGTTACGTCAACGAAGAGCCTGCTACGAGCCGCCGGAAGATGCAGCATCCGGGAATCGACTCTCACGTCGACGATGCGTACCGCCTTCTTCCCATCGCGTTACAGGAAAAACTGGTCGACGTGCTGGTCGAGCAAGAAAAACTCGAGCGCCCGAAACCGGGCCAAACTCCGTTGCTCAAGCTGTTCTATGGCGGACTGGTGACGCAGGGTGGGCAAACGCCGGCGCACCGCGTCAACGTACACAGCCGCGTCAGGAGCGAGCGCGGCATGCTCGCATATGACACGCGCTTTCTCATTGCCGAAGACGGCGAGATCACCGTACTGTAGGCGAGGCAGCGCCGGCGCACGCGAAGCCTATTCCGCGATCTTGAAGATCCGTACTCTGCGGTTCGGTTCTAGGCCGGTGCTGCGCGACTGCAGCCGGTACTTCTCCGCAAGTTGGTGCTGCATGCGGCGAACGTATGACGTTTGCGGCGAAAGTTCGATCGCCTGGTTCGTCAGCAGCACTTGATAGACGGCCTCTTCAGCTTCGCGGAGCGCAATCTCTTCGTGATCGATCGAGCCAAGATTGAAGACGTCGCGCAGAGCACTTTGAATCTGCGTGGTCGTGTTCGTCTTGATCGCATAAATCGGGACGTTGTCGGACGCAATCTGCTTGAGCTTCGGCTGTCCCTTGCGCTCGAGCGTCTTGAGCGTTAACACGACATCCGCATCGTCCCAATTCCGCGCGATCGCCGCATTGATGCGTAGATTGTGCACGGCCCGTTCGATCTTGTTACGTGAAACGCCGTACGGGAAGATCAAGAGCGGCTTGTCTGTCGCTTCGTCGTGCTGGTCGTGGTGGTCCAACGCTTCCACCGCCAGCTGCGGCATCGATTCCGTGTCCGCTTCTTGCAGGATGGCAACGTCGCCGCTGGCGGTGCGCTGGCGAATTTCCGGCTGCGGCTGATAGCCGCGAAGCAGCGCATCGACGACCTCGGCGACATTCTTGTGAATTGCGAGCCGGTCGCGATCCTGAATCTCAACGAGGAGATCGAAGGTTGGCGGCGCTTTGCGCTCGAGCACGGTTTTACGCGTACCGCGCCGGCGCGCTTCTTCATCGGAGAGCGTTACCGCGCTGATTCCGCCGAGGAGATCGGAAAGCGTCGGATTCATCAATAAATTCTCGAGCGATTGACCGTGCGCGGTGCCGATTAGCGTGACGCCGCGTTCTGCAATCGTGCGCGCCGCAGCCGCTTCGGCTTCCGTTCCGATCTCGTCGATTACGATCACCTCGGGCATGTGGTTTTCAACCGCCTCGATCATGACCGCGTGCTGCAGAGCCGGATCGGCTACTTGCATTCGTCGCGCCAACCCGATACCTGGATGCGGGATGTCGGAATCGCCGGCAATTTCGTTCGACGTGTCCACGATCACCACGCGCTTACGATCTTCCGAAAGTATGCGCGCGCATTCGCGCAGCATCGTCGTCTTGCCGACGCCGGGCCGGCCAAGCAAACAGATCGATTTTCCGCTGCGCAACACGTCGAGCAAGATGTCGATCGTACCGTAGACGGCGCGGCCGACGCGGCACGTTAGGCCGACGATCTTACCTTGACGATTTCGAATCGCGCTGATGCGGTGCAGCGTCTGCTCGATACCGGCGCGATTGTCGGCACCGAACGCTGAAATGCGCGAACAAACGTGCGCGATGTCCTCGTTCGTGACCGGCGTTTCGGAGAGATAACGAAAGTCGTCCGCAAACCGGGCCTCGGGTGGGCGGCCCAGATCGAGTACGACTTCGATGATCTCTTCGAGGTTGGGGAGTCGCACGAGCGACTGGCGGACCGGGAGAGGGAAGATATCGAGAAGTTGGGAGAGCTCCCAGCTCGGGGAAACGGCGTGTGCCTTGACAGCCAACCTGGACCCTCGCTTCCAGCGGGTGTTTGTGGATAGTTACCCACAACCGCAAAACGGCCCTGCCCATATGTAGGGCCGGCGGGCGGCCCAGCCACTAGCTGTCGCGTACGACTCGGATGACTTTGAGTTCGTCGTCGTGCGGGCCCTGGATGCGCACACCGGCCTTCAGCTCGAGGCGGAGGTAGTCGATCGTGTCCGGCGTGATTTCCTCGCCCGGCGCAATGACCGGAATGCCGGGGGGATACGGCGAGATCGTCTCGGCGCAGATCCGGCCGGCCGATTGTCGGAACGGGACAAACTCCGCGTCGGCCAAGAACGCCTCGCGCGGCAACATGCGCATCGGAGGAATCGCCGGTAA
>JASHZC010000285.1 GCA_030042755.1 Vulcanimicrobiota bacterium
CGTGGTAGTCGCCGCGAAGCGCGTGCGACCAGCCGAGCAGGCGAACGACGTGGAAACGCGATCCCGTGAAGCCGTCGTCGTCGCCAAGACGCTCGAGAATGCGCTCGAGTTCGTGGCTCGCATCGACGTGCGGAACGTCGCGCGCGAGAACGGCCAGGTGGCGCGCAGCGTTGGCGATCAGGTACACGTGATCGGGCGCCTGCGACTCCAGCAGTTCGAGCGCTCGCGCCGTGAGCTCAGCTTGTTCGACAAAGTGCTCGTGTCCGGCAGCGATCATTCCGGCGATGACGAGGTAGCGTGCAGCCCAATCGGAAGTGAGCGGAGTGTGAAAGCGTAACCATGACTCGGCGCCCCGAAGGTCGCGTGCGAGATAGGCAGCGTACGCCAAATAGTAGATGACCTCACCGATGATCGGCGGCTCGACGTTCGAGAGACCGCCGATGTCGACGGCACGTGCCGGCTCGCCGCGCAACGCCTCGGCGCACCGTTCGAATGCGGATGCGAGTGCGCGCTGTCCCGGAGTCGCGTCTTGAGCAGCACGAACGCGCGCCGCAAATCGCTGGGTTTCAGCGAGATCGCCGTCGAGGAACAATGCGAGGCGTGCTCGCTCGATGAGCGAGTCGGGATCGTCGCGCTGTTCGAGCAGAGCTCGCGCTTCTCTGAAGCGACCTGCGCGAAGCAGATCGCCGATCGAGGTCATGCGCGTGGAGTTCGTCTTACTTCACTCCTCCAACAAGGTGCGTCACGCGCATCGGCGCTCCGCCGGTTTCCATCGGTGCACCACCGGTCTCGGCCGCGTGCATCGCGGGCTTGTTCGCGACATCGAACGCAGGTGCGTGGGCCGAGAGAACCATCGCAAAGATGTAGGCGAAGAAAAGCATCAATCCGTCCTTTCCTATATGAGGAAGGGGTGGTGGGTCAGTAGCTGTCCACACCCCCTATCAGAGTAACGCTTAGTAGGTGAATTTGCCTACTGGGGGCGGATTGTTACCTAACCTGGGCCCCTCATCTACCGAAAAGTCGGTATGTCCGGACCAACCTGCTGCGCGTACGCTCGTGGCATGGACGAGGAGCTTACCAGGCACGAACTGGACCGGCTGGAGGCCCAGCGTAAACTACAGGCGATCCCGAGAGAGATTTTGGAGACGGTCTGGGTCCGAGAGGCTCAGATCGAGGCAGTCGTCGATGCCGTTTTGACGGTCGGCTCGGGCGTCGACGTCCGGGTCCAGGCTCGAGCGCGCAGAACCGGCGAGTGGTGCGCGCGGATCGCGGCCCAGCTCTCGGTCGGCGACCCGGCGGACTTTCGCCGCGCCGGCGTCCTGCGGAAGATCGCCCCGGCCCTGCTCGACCAGATCCCCGAACTGGCCCACCTATCCGGCTACGTGAGAGAGTACCAAGCGGTCGCCACCGGCGCTTCAGACGGCCGGCTTACCTCTGGGCATATCATTTCGGTCGCCGACGAATTCGACGCGCGGATCGACGCGCTCGACGAAGGCGACGTGAACCCGCGTGCGGTCCTGGACGGCATGCTGGGAACGGCTCAGCCTCCGCAGAGACGTATCGTCGAAGCCCTGGCAGCGGCGTTGCTGCGTCCTGCCAAGAGGGCGTCCCAAGCCGGGTAGGAGGCGTCGTCGCGCGAATGGGTACAAGCATCCCATGACGCGCGCCTCGATTCGTTTCTGGTTCTGTATTGCCGTGGCCGTGATCGCTGCTGCGGTTGCAGATCCGCTTGTCGAAGCAGCCTCAAACGCGGGCTGGTTCGGGCCGGGTACGTTCACCGACCACTCGAATCTCGACGTGCTTCCCGCGCTTGCACTTGGCACGGCCCTGGTGTTGCTTCACCTCGCGGAGCGCGTCCGTCGAGAGTTAATGCGCGCCTCAGGTACGGCTCTCGGTGCGCACGTCTGGGGTTTGGTTCCCCTCGCGTTTTCCGTGCAAATCGTCGTCGTCTACGGAATGGAAACGCTCGAACAAATCGTGGTTGCCGGCCATCCGCTTGGGGGCACCGTTTGGCTAGGCGGTCCGATCTGGTTCAGTCTGTGCGTTCATGCCGCTATTTGCACGGCGCTCACGTTCGGTCTAGCTCGCCTAGCGTGCGCGTGTACGCGCACAACCGTGCGTGCAATCCGTCAATTGCGTGCTCTCGCCGTGCGCTCGATAAATGGTAGTGCGCCGGTGCTGCTTCGTCGTCGCCAATCGCTGGCGTTTGCGGCCTCTTCGCCGGTCGTCTGCCGGATCGGCAATCGCGCTCCTCCATACGTGCTCGTTTAAATCCGCCCACAATCGGACGCTTTTCGAACAGCTCGTACGTTAGGAGTTTTCATGTTTTCTAGGATTACTTGGATTCGCATCGCCATCGCGACGCTTGCCGGGATTGCATCGGTCGTTGCGGGTTTCTTTATATTCGGCGATCGCGTACAGCACGCAGTCACGCTGCAGACGACGCAACGAGAATTTGGCGCGCACAAGCTCAATCTGCTCGTGCTCGGCTATCAAGACGACGAAGCGACCACCGACACGGTCATCATGGTGCACCTCGACGTCGATCGCCGGACGGCGACGCTCGTTTCGATCCCGCGGGACAGCTGGGTTCCCATCCCAGGGCATGGTGACGACAAGATCAACGCGGCCTACGCTTACGGCGGAGCAAAGATGAGCAAGCGTGTCGTCAGCGCGGTGTTCGGCGGCGTGCCGATCGACGCCGTCGTTGCGCTCCAGCCCGACGGCGCCGCGCAGATCGTCGACGCGATGGGCGGCCTCAACGTCAACGTCGACGAGAACATGGACTACGACGACAACTACGGTGAACTGCACATTCACTTGAAAAAGGGCGAGCAGTATCTTACCGGCAGCCAGGTCGTAGGGTACATACGTTTCCGCCACGATGCCGCGTCCGACTTCGGACGCATGAAACGCCAACAACAGGTGCTGAAGCTGATGATGAATCAGCTCAGTCAGCCGCAGAACTGGTCCAAGCTACCGCGCATCCTGCACGTCGCGCGCAAGAACATGCAAAGCACGCTCTCCGATCGACAGCTTGCCGCCCTGCTTGAAGTCTATCGAGACGTCCCCGACGACAACATTCGTTCGTTCACCTTGCCGAGCAAAGCCGGTTGGGTTGGTGACGCATCGGTTGTTTTCGTGGACGAGCGATGGGCGAAACTCATCGGCAAGCTTCTGTTTACGAAGATCGATCCTCCTCAGGACCAAATCGTCGTAGCGAACGCAACCGGCGACAGCGACTTCGATAAAACGATCGTGGGTGCGCTGCGCGGCGGTGGCTGGAACGTTCAGACGTCCATCGATCAGCCGGCGAAGTCGACGAGCATCATCGTCGGCAACACGCCCGCGGCGCAAGCGCTTGCCCAGCTGTTCTCGATGGAATTACGTCCCGGTGGAAAAGCGAATTCGACGCTCCTCCTGGGCTCCGACCTCGCCCCCGACACGGAATAACCCTTATCTCACACGTATGGGGGCTGGGTAACTGGCGACGCTGCGACGGCCTTGTGCGTCGACCGCTCGTACGCCCAGAATGTAATCGTCCTTGCTGACCGGTACGGTCGCCTCGGTGACGTCACCGACGTTCTGCGCATATTGCCAATTCGCCGCGTCCGTGGCGCGCCAGACGATTTCGTATGACGTTGCGCCGATCGACGGCTTCCAGCGAAGCGTCGAGTCGTAACCGAGATGACGCAAAACCATTTGAGCGTTCGGCGGTGCTTGCGGTCCAAGTGCAAGCGCGGCCAATGCCGCAATGTTCGCCTGCGTGGCCTTCGCCAGATAGTCGAAGTCGATGAAGCGCAAGAGGTCGCCATATTGCTCGCCGTTCTCAACGCGAACGTCTTGATGCTGGTGCGTGAAGTTCTCGTTCGCTTCCACAAAGCGGATAGCGGGATACCCGTCGTCCTGGAACGATTGCTGATCTCCGCCTCGCAAGAAGCGATCGGCTCGCCAAATCTGCCGTACGTCGAAGCCCTCGACGTATTGCGGGACGATTTCGCCAACGAAGCGCGCGAGCTCGCGTGACGGCGAGTCGTTCTCCGCTCCGATGAGATTTACGAGCTTTATATCTGCTCCGGCCGGCAGAGCTTGACTGAATACGCGAATGATGCCGGGTTCGTGGACGCCGTTGCCCCCGGTAGAGTTGCCGATGATATCGTTGTTCAAATCCGCTGCGACCGCAACGCCTTTGGCGCGCAGTTCGTCGGCAAAATGCTGCGACCCCCAGAGCCCCAATTCCTCACCGTCGAACACCGCGAAGACGATCGTCCCGCGAAAGCGATGCGGCGCCATGATGCGGGCTGCTTCCAGCACGGCAGAGGTGCCCGAGCCGTTGTCGTCGGCCCCGGGTGCCTCTCGGGTACCGTTCGTGCAATCGCCGTTGCAGTCGTCAAAGTGACTCGACATTACATAGACGAGTCCAGGTTCGTCACCGCGCAGCGTCGCGATGATGCTCGACTCTTGAACCGCACGCGGCGTACGCGGTGTCTTCGCTTGTACGTAGGTATCGAGAGTAACCGTCATTCGTCCGTCGCTCGTCTTTGCGATCTCCTCGAATTGCGAGCGTATCCAGTCGCGGGCTCCGAAAACCCCATGCGTCGCTGTGGAGGACGTTTCCGAGAAGTCGTTACGCGTCCCAAAGCCGACGAGCTTCGTATCGATCGCACGAAGACGATCGGCGCTCACCTGCGAGACCATGGCGGCAATTTGTGGATCGATTGGCGCGGGGCTGGGTGCGCTGTAGGAAAGCGCGGTCGCAAGCAACGCGGCGAGAACGGCATAAACGCTCATGCCGCCGGTTGTTTTACGAAGTGACCAGGTGTTCCTGATGCTTGGCAGCCGGATCGCGGCGGAAGCGCCCGAGCGTCACGACGGTGCCGCTTCCGGGCGTGCTTTCGACTTCACAGAGGTCGGTGCAACGCTGCATGATTGGAATGCCTCTGCCGCGCTCGACCAAACCATCCGGCAGTGGCGCGAATCCACTAGGGGTACCGGCGAACCCGCGCCCCTGGTCGGCGACCCGAGCCGAAATCAAGTGCGGGTCGATCTCCACGCTGATGACGATTTCACTTTGCGGCGAACCGTGCTCGATCGCGTTGGCGAGCGCCTCTCCCACGGCGAAAAGCATGGCCTCCAAATCCAACCGGGCGACCGCGTGAAGCGTACCAAATGCCAACAGGGCATCGCGCACGGTTCGTGCGTGACGCGCGTCGGGAGGGATGTGCACGTGAAGCCGCGCCCGCGTGCCTTCGATAGACCCCTGTCGGGTCGGGTTGCTCGCTGTCATCATTGTGGGAACGAATTATTGGGATTCTACCGCAAGGGCACGTGATCGAAACGCGCCAACAGTTGCCGCATGGCACACGACGCACCGACTCCCGACGAAGTATCGACGTACACCGAGCGCGCACGCACGTCGCGCATACGCGTAGCTACCGACAAAGGCGACATCGTGTTTAGGTTTTTTCCTGACGATGCGCCCGTTCACACGGCGGCATTCATGAAGCTGGCGGAAGCCGGGTTCTACGACGGCCTCACGTTTCACCGCGTCGAGCCGGGCTTTGTCGTGCAGGGCGGAGATCCCGATGGCGACGGAACCGGCGGTCCAGGTTATACGTTGAATGCGGAGTTCAACGATCGTCCGCATCTGCGCGGAACCGTTGCGATGGCCCGCTCTTCGTCGCCCAATTCCGCCGGATCGCAGTTCTACATTTGCCTAGCTGACGCGCGCTTTCTCGACAATAATTACACCGTGTTCGGTCAGATGACGGACGGCTTGACCACGCTCGATGCGATACGCAAGGGTGATGTCATGAAGAAAGTCAGCGTCGAACCCGCAAGCTGATACGACAGCCGAGCCAGGCGATGGATCGCCGTATATGCCGGTGGATAGTCTTCGAGCCATTTGCTGAATACCGTGAGAATATACGGCGAGTCACCGAACGGTTCGACGATTGCAATGTCGTTTCGGCTTCCATCGATCTCGCCGGTTTTGTTTGCAATGGGCGTACCGGGCGGCAGACCAGCTGGAATCTTGTCGCGATCGGTCTGCTGCAGCATGATCTGGATCATTTCGCGGCAGTGCCGCGGAGAACAGATCGTACGTATCTCCTCACGGGCGCCGTACGCCAAGGCGTAGAGCAAGCGCGACTGGTCGTGCGGGGTCGTGACGTTGTCGTTGTGGAGAATCTCTCCGAAGTCGAGAAAGTGTCGTGCGAGCCGCGTACGGGTCATCCCTAGCCTCGCGCCAATCTGGTTGATCTTCTTCATGCCGAAGAACGAGATCAGGTAGTTACTTGCCGTATTGTCGCTGACGGTTATCATCGGCACGAGCAGCTGGTGAACCGAAAGGTGCGCGCCGTTCGGCTGCGCGGCCATGAAGTCCGAACCGCCGATGAGGTCGCTCGTGCTCGTCGTGATCCGTTTGGCGAGCGTTCCCGGTACGCGCTCCTCTTCGACGAATGCCGTGACCATGATCAGCGCCTTGATGGTCGATGCGGTCGGGAAGACAACGTTTTCGTTGAATGCAAACACCGGGGGGCCGGGAGCCAGCGTCCGGCAGTAGGTCCCGACGACGCCCGGTACCTCGTGCGCGATTTCCTCGACGCGCGAAAACGATGAGGCTCTTGCGCGCAAAGGGTGAATCGCCAGCGCCGCACCGCCGGCGAGAAATGCGCTGCGTTTCACGAGCCGGTGCCTTGGTAGTGGCGTAGTCCCGTCCGCCAGAACGCATACGCAATCGCGAGCCACAGAGCGCCGATCGCGGGCGTTAAGAGACCGACCGCCGGGTTGAGGTCCAATCCGGTCTCGGCCTTTTGCAGGAAATACGTGGCCGGAAAATAGTTCATGAACGCAAATGGCAGCACGAACGCGAGCACGATTCGTACGCCGCGCGTATAGATGCTGATGGGGTAGCGCGTGAAGTCCTGTTCGAGCGACATAATGACCCAGCGCAACGTATCCACGCGCACGAACCAAAATGAAATCGTGGCTACGACGAGCGAAATGCCAAGATCGATGAGCGCGCCGCCGATGACGATGAGCGGCACGAACACACCGAAGATCCAATCGACGCGCACGCCGGCTGCCGCTGTCGCGATCGCGAGTGTGACGGCGGCGACGAAGATCCCGTCAGGCGAAAGCTGGGCTGGTACGGTAAGTACCTGAAAGAGTGTGTCGAGCGGGCGCACGAGGAAGCGATCGAAGCGACCCTCCCGGACGTAATCGGGTACACTTACCACGTTGAAGAACAGCACGTTATGCAGTTCGTGTCCCGTCATCCACAATGCATAGAGAAAAAACATCTGGCGGAAGTCCCAGCCGTTCATCGACGGGAACTGTCGCATTGTCACGTAGAGTGCCGCGAGCGCTACACCATGGTAGACGATCGTGAAAACGAACCACATAATGAAATTGGCTCGGTACTCGAGCATCGTCAAGAGATTGACTCGCCAATACTGGAGGTACGCCGCTACCATCGTTACGCCGTTACGCGCGCTCGTGCCCATTTCCCGCGAAGCGCGCCGCCGGTGCAACCTTGTGCACGGCGACTCTGGTTGAAAAGGATTGCCATGAAAGCAATGACCGCGCCCACGTTCAGCGTCCAGCGCTCCAAAGACCGAGCGTACTTCGACCACGGTTGGCTGCAGACGTATCATTCGTTCAGCTTCGCTGACTACTACGATCCGGACAATCAAAATTGGGGCGCGCTACGTGTCTTCAACGACGATACGGTTGCGGGCGGTACGGGATTCCCAACGCATCCGCATCGGGATATGGAAATCGTCACGTACGTCTTGGAGGGCAGACTCGCGCACAAGGACAGCATGGGAAATGAAGGGATCGTGGGTCCAGGCGGCGTGCAGTTCATGAGCGCAGGGACGGGCGTGCGCCATAGCGAGTACAACGCCGATCGAAACGAGCCGCTCCACTTCGTGCAGATGTGGGTGATTCCGGGGAAACTCAATCAGCCGCCATCCTATGGCCAGATGGACTTTACGGCCGACGATCGGCGCAACACGTGGCTTCAGCTCGTAAGCGGTCAAGCAAGCGTCGAAGCGCCGATAAGGATAACGCAGGACGCGACCCTTTCGGTCTCGCGCGTTGAAGACTCAACCGTCGTGTATACGTTCGCCTCGCAGCGGTACGGATTTCTTTTCGTAGCAGATGGAACCGTGGAAGCCAACGGCGAGACGCTGCATAAAGGCGACGCGGTGCGGTTGTTCGACGTGCCTCGCTTGGGCGTGAAAGGCCATGGCGAACTCGTGCTCTGGGACGTCCCCTCCGTTTAGCGGACTACGTGCCTAGCCTCCTTGGATGACGATGCGTCTTGCAGCGGCTTGCCAGACCATCGTGGAGAGGCCGGCGAAGAGCACGAGCCACAGGAGCTGCACGCCGATCGCTTCCGCCCACTGCGACTGCGGAATCACGCCGACGTAGATAAGCAGCGGCGTTGAGTAGACGGCGGCAAACGGTAGAGCAAAGACGATCTGCCCGAGAATGCCGGGGAAGAACGTCAGCGGGATGATCTGGCCCGAGAGCAGATCCGAAACCCATCGTACGATCAGTTGGATCGCAAACGTTTCGAGCGTCCAAAACGCGACCGAGTTCATCAAGAAATTGATGAAGAAATTGACGCAGTAGCCGATCAGGAAGGCGACCGCGAACGCGAGCAGCGTTGCCGGGCGTGCGACGTCGATGTGCACGAGTAATAGCGCGAAGAATACTGACGGAACGACCAACACCGCGTGCAGCACCGTTTGTCCTACGCCG
>JASHZC010000286.1 GCA_030042755.1 Vulcanimicrobiota bacterium
TGCCACCGCTTTGCTGAAGCGGTCGCGAAGGTCATCGAGTTGTGTTCCTAAATCGATCATCGCACCTAAAGAATGCGTCTTCCAAAATCAAAACGCCCGGATTAGTATACCGGGCGTTTCGGGAATTCTTCTTAGACTTCTTGGTCAGGATGGGCTCGGAACTGGGTGAATCCGGCGGTACGCAAGATAGGCGCTAATCGAACCCGTTTGGGCGAAGAGTTTCCAGAAGAGATCACTGGTTGCCATACTTGGTGCCGTCTCCTTCCAGCCTTAATCGGCCCATAAACCCGTGGAATGCCGAGATTGTACCATGCGACTTTTAGCACGGGTAGACTTGACTTTTCGGGCCCCGGGGACTCTCTTGACAACTCTTTGAAACGACATAAAGCGCAATCGACCCGGCCACCGCTGCGTTGAGTGATTCCGCCGGATCGCTCATCGGAATACCAACCAACCGGTTAGCCGAGCCCTGCCAGAGGCCGAGTCCCCTTCGCTCGTGGCCGACGAGTAAGACGGTCGGCTTTCCGGGATCGGTCGTGGCAATGTCTCGCCCTTCCGCAGTCAAACCGAGAACCGTGGCGTTCATCGAACGTGCCACCGCGTCAAACTCTTCGGGTCTGGCGATCGCCATCGGAAGACGAAACGCCGCGCCCATAGCCCCGCGAACGACTTTAGGGTGGTACGGGTCTACCCCGAGATTCCCGATGACGATGCCGTTGGCGCCGAACGCCTCGGCCGACCGGAGCAGCGTGCCGACGTTCCCGGGGTCGTTCAGGTCGGCCATGGCCAGCGTGAGGCGGCCTCGCATGACCGCGTCAAGGTCGTGGAGTCGGACCGGAGCGACGGCGACGATCCCGGTGGCCGTTTCCAAGTCGGAAATTCGGGCGCCAATTCGCTCGTCGACGACGTAGACCGGGACGCCGCGAGAGTCCAGGTCGCGCGCAGTTGCGTTGCCCTCGAGTACGCCTTCGGTGACGTAAAGTTCTTCGATCTCGATGCCGCTGCGCACGGCCTCGTCCAAAAGGGTCGCCCCCTCAAAGACGAAACGTCCGTGCTTTTTGCGGCCCTTGACCGTCTGGAGCTCGCGGACGCGGGCGATCCGCTCCGCGTGGGCGCCGGCTAGCGTTGCCAACGGGCGCGCGTCGCGATCATGCCGGCGGCGGCCAGCCCTGCGGCCAGCACGATGGCAATTTTGTCGTTGAAGTGATGCGGCACAACCCAAATGTTAAAGGCGTAAACGAGGGCCACAAAAATCGCGAAAAAATATGCCAACCAGCCGACTTCGGCCAAAATCGAAGAGCGTTGCACGATGAGGAAAACTTATGGATGGTAAGCCCCAAGTCATTTCCACGAGCGAGCGGTTTGTTGGTCCGGTCTTCCGGGTTCGGTCCGACGAGATCGTCCTCGACGACGGGATGGTTGCTCGGGTCGACGTCGTCGAGCATCATGGCTCGTACGGGATCATCGCCACGCCCTCGCCCGACGAGGTGGTCCTGGTCCGCCAGTACCGGCACCCGGTCGGGTTGACGCTCTGGGAGATCCCGGCCGGTACCGCCGAGCCGGGAGAGAGCACCCTTGAGGGGGCGCTCCGGGAACTTGCCGAGGAGACCGGATACCGCGCGGGGGCTGCGCGCATCTTGGGCAGTCTGTATATGACGCCGGGCTTTTGCGACGAGATTATGCACTTCGTGCATGCTCGTGAGCTAACGCTCGGCGAGCAGAACCTCGACGATGACGAGCGCATTGTTGTCAAAAAATTTACAATCGATGAAACACAGCGCTTGCTTGAATGCGGCGAAATTGCCGATGCAAAGACTCTCATCGCACTCTTATGGTTACGCGGTTCTCGGGGTGAACTTGCGCCGAGCCGTGCCGATAATTGAGGTACGGGCTCGATCACGGCTGTGGTGCGGTTATGCACCGCGGTTCTCGACCATGGAGGAAGTCGTGGAAGTACCTCGCGACATCGACGCAGTCCTCAAACATCTTCTCGAAGGATCGGAAGATGTTTCGGAGCGGTCGATGCTGGCCCCAGAAGATGAAACATATCTCTCGTCGCTGATCGCATCGGTTCGATGCGGTCGCCGTGCAGTGCTCATCGTCGAGGATGCCGACGAGCGGCTGCGTTACATGTTCAGCAACGCAACGCGCGCTGAAGCGGTTACGATGTTGGGCAAAGTTGTCGAAGCGACGGGACGTCGTTTAGCCGAGAACGACGACTAGAGAAGACCCGAGTTATGGAACGAGTAGGATCTCGTTAATCTTACCGTTCGGCATTACCCCAAAACGATAGTGATACTGTCCGTGTTGAAAGCGGACGAGAAACTCATAAACCGTACTCCCATCGCTTCCGTTTCTGCTGGCGATTGGAACCATTGCCAGCGGCTTTCCAAGAGCCGCGTATCCTGCATGCGCGAGTACGGCATCCGTAAGGTAAGCAGAGAATGCAGGCGTGAGCTGCGTGCGGTCGATATGCTTGTCGGCAATTCGCTCGAGCCATTCTTTCGCTCTCTCGACAATTGCGTTGTCAACGTGAGCCCGTTCCGGTGGAAGGATGACGTCGAGCACCTCCGACGCGAGTTGGAGCGGAGACACGACCGTACCCGCGGCCATTGAATCGGTGTTCGCAACGACGATGACGGCGATATGGTCGTCGGGCAGCAGTGCGTTCATCGCGGAATATCCGGGGATTTGACCGCTATTCCAGATGAACTGCTTGCCGTTTCGTTGATCGATCGTCCAGCCCAGACCGTGAATCGCGGGCCCGGGAACGGAGGCGGCGGTGAACATTGCGCGTTCGGCGTCCACCCGAAGCAAGAGCGGCATGCCGATATCCCACTTTGCCAAGTCGAATACGTTCGTAACGACACCGTTGGCGCCATACAGCCACGCGGGATCCCACGTTTTCGCCCCTCGAAAATGACCGGGCAAACCGGTGTAACCGGCGGCGTGTTGCGGAGAAATTCCGGTGTCGCCGGCGAGAAACGTTTGGTTCATCACGAGCGGGATGAAGATGTGCTGCTGCAAGTAGTCGGAGAGCGGCACGCCACCCGCGCGTTCGACGATGAGCCCGGCAATTGCGTAATCGAAATCGTTGTACCGGTACTGCGTGCCCGGCGCGAACGCCGGCTGCAGTTTGTTTGCCGCGGCGATCAACGCGTCGATCTTGATGGTCTTGCTGCGATCCTGATCGATATCGGTCGAGGCGGTGAGGTCGGGCAACCCGGCGGTGTGATTGAGCAGCTGACGGATCGTGACGTCCTTGGCTACCGTGAGCTCGGGAACGTACCGCGTGACGAGATCGTCGAGCTTCACCTTGCCGTCTTGCTGCAACGTGAGTATTGCCGCGGCGGTGAACTGTTCGCTGGCGGAAGCGATGTAGGTCTGGGTCGTCGGTTCGAAACGATCGTGCCGCTCGAGGCTAGCCTCGCCGAATCCGCGAGCGTAGACGATTCGCCCATCCTCCACGATGCCAATGGCAAAACCAGGCGAGCGCTCGTTAAATAGAACGCGGTTCGCCAGATCGTCGACCTGGTGTTCCATGGTCGCCGTGAACTGGTGCGTCAGTGGGGCGGGCGTCACCGCCGTGACGGCACCCAGAAGCGCGCCGAATGTGAAGCCGATCAGCATGCTGGTGCTTTTCGGCTAAAAAACGAGCTGGGCCTGGCCTACCACGCGCCCATCGAGCATCAGCGCGAGCTGATCCATCCGGTGGCTCTTCGGGAGATAGAGGAGCGCCATTCTTCCGTGAGGCACGGCCGTTCCGAGCGCGGTCATCGTGCCGTCGTGCGGCCAGACGACGTGAACCGGCGCCGAGGCGTCTCGCACGATGATGCAATACCAGGAGCCATCGGGCGCATACATGACGTGGGCGTCGGATCCCGTGAATGCAACGGTGCGATGCGGGCTTGCCGCTACCCGGACCATTGCTTGCGCATCGTCGGCCATCGCCTGCTGCATCGACATGTTCTGGTGCAACAAATACCCGGCCGGCAGAAGCGCGATCGCAACGGCCGCGGCGGCCGCTAGCCACACGCTGTTGCGCCGCGGCCGAGCGGCTTGCGGTCCTGCTTCGATCGAACGCGTAATTCGTTCGCGCAGCGCGGCCGGCGGTTCGAATTGCTCCTGTGCGGCTGTGGCAGCAGTAACGTCGGCTTCAGCTTGCGCCAAAAGACGCCGGCACGCGTCGCAGCGCTCGAGATGCTCGTCGACTTCCACGACCTCGTGCGGTTCGAGAACGCCGAGCGCATAGAGCGCGGCGGATTCGCCGATGTGGTCGCTCATTCGTCCGTACCCAACGCCGCGCCCAGTTTGCGCAGTCCGGTCGCGATGCGGCTTTTGATGGTGCCGAGCGGTTCGTCTAATTCGCGTGCGATTTCGACGTGCGTTTTGTGTTCGTAATAGGCGAGCTCGAGCGGGCGGCGTTGTTCCGGCGGCAAGCTGCGCAAAGCAGCGCGCAACCGATCGTGTTCGATCACGTCGACCACGCGCAATTCATCGTGTTCTACCGGCTGAGCCGCGAGCTTCTCTTCGAGCTTTCGGCGCCGCGCTTTCGACCGTTGGCGCGTGATGGCCTCATTGCGAACGCATACGACGAGAAAGCTGCGCAGCGTTCCGCGCGCTCGTGTGTAGGAATCCGACGACTTCCATACGCGCGCGAGCGCATCGTGGACGCAGTCCCCGGCGTCCTCGGCATTGCCGAGCACGTGGTACGCCGCGGAGTAGAGCAGTCTCCCGTAGCGCGTGTATGCTTCGTCGAAAGCCCAGCGCTCCTTAGCCGCAAACGCAGCTGCGAGCGTCTCGTCGTCGAGGGCGGGGCGCATGAGACGAGGCGTTCGACGGCCGGACGGCGCTTCGCCTGGGTACGGCCATGCGGTCGGGGCGCTCATATACGTCGAGAACGCCGCCGGGTGCCGCGGCGGATTGGTCTCGCGCTATCCCCCGAGTTTTTGGGCCTGGTCTCCGAACTTCTGAATCTGCGTGTCCTCGCGCCGGGCGAAGGATTTCAGGGCCGGGTCGGCTGCGCCGCTGTCGCTGAAGTCGTCGCCTTGCAGTTGGGTGTCTGCGTAGAGATCTTGAGCGAAACGTCGATCGAAATCGCCGCCCTTCAGTGACGTCATCTCGCCGTACTGTGCGTCGGCGCGAAAGTCGGCTTTGTTCTGAAGCGAAATGTCGTGCGACTTCGCGTAGGTGATCAAAAAGCGGTTCGACGCCTGTGCGTTTTGCACGACCTCGTTAGCCAATGCAAGCGTCGCAGCATCGGTCGTGTGACCTTTTGCAAGTGCGGCGATCGCATACTGCCCCAAGAGATCGGATTGCGCCTTTTGTACGAATGCAGCGTCCGACGAAGAATCGGCTCGAGCGGTTGCGATGCTCGCGTAAGCGAGCGCTGCTGCGGTAAGAACCAGCATCATGCGTTTCATGTGTAAAGAAGTACCTGCCCAGGATCGCACGCAGCAAAACAAAACACTGGCTTGCATGCAAGCTCGCATATTCGCCCTGTCGCTCGCTTTATCTTTGGGATTCGCAGCGCAAGCGAACGCGGACCCGCCGGCAGGACAACCTGTCGGGCCGCACCACGTCGGCTGCAACGTCAGCGAGATGTTCGGAGAGCACATTCATACGCACCTCGCGATCTATCGCGCCGGAAATCCGGTGCTGATTCCGGCGAACATCGGTTTCGTGCAGACGGCCGGCGTCGTGCTGTGCCTCTATTGGCTCCATACGCATGACG
>JASHZC010000287.1 GCA_030042755.1 Vulcanimicrobiota bacterium
ATCAACGCCTGCGTACGGGAGCCTGTCGGTAGCAGTTCAATATGCGACGATCGTCGAGCGCGCGTTCACGCTCGGACCGCGCGCCTTTTATCCCGCACCCAAAGTCGACTCGACGGTCGTTCGTTTGACGCGCCGAACCCGGCCCGCAGTTCATCCGCGCGATCTCGAACTTTTTCGGAAGGTCGTGCGCGGCGCATTCGCGTACCGCCGCAAGACGCTCGCCAACAGCTTGACGCTCGCGCTTGGTCTACACCGGGATGCGATCGCGAGCGCAATAGCTGCGAGCGGCCTGCCAGCGGAGTCACGTGGTGAACAACTCGATCTCCAAGCCTTCTGCCGATTGGCCGACGCCCTGGCCGAGCGATAGCTTTCGCATCGGCCCAACGCTGCTTCTTTTCGTTTTGGTCGTCGTGCCGATGCTGACATTCGGTGCGTTCGAAGCGGTTCAGTCGGCGACGACCCACATCGATGCCAAGGCGTTCGGCGATCCGCTCGTCGTCATTGCATCGCTCGTCGTGACGCTGCTCGTCGAAGGCACGCTCGTGCTCATCGTGTTTGCACTGCTGCCATGGGTATCTCGGCTTCCATTAAGCGTTCTTGGGTTCCGGCGGCTGCGTCCGCGCGATCTCGGCATCGCATTCATCGGATCGCTCGCAATGGCGCTGGTCGCAAACGGCGGCGCGGCAATCATCGAAACGCTGATGCACACGAACCACAATCAGGAAGCGGTTGTCATGCTCACCCAGCTGCACAATCCGGCGCTGCTCGCGGCTTTCGTCCTTTTTGCCGTCGCCTTGGCACCGGCGCTCGAAGAGACGATCTTTCGCGTCTTTCTGTTCAACGCCACGCGCCGATATTTTGGGTTCTGGATCGGAGCCATCGTCAGCGGTCTCTGTTTCGGCTTTGCCCACGGAGATCCGATCGCGGCGGTTCCGCTCGCACTTGGCGGGATCGTCCTTGCGTTCGTCTACTATCGAACGGAGAACGTGTTCGCGTCGATGCTGACGCACGGCATGTTCAACTCGTACACGATTCTCGCGCTGCTGTTCTTTCCGCAATTCGCCAAGTGATGCGGGTCGTCGTCGACGCTTGGAATCTGGTCGACGATCGCCGTGGCATGGGCCGTTACGTTCGACGCGTTCTCGAGGACTGGCGCGACGTGCCCGGCTTAGAAGTAACGTTGGCGGTTCGGACGCACGCGCAGGCCGCCGTGTTGCGCAGCGAATACGCCTACGCCGTGCAAACCAGCATGCCCGGCCGGTACGACGCGGTCTGGTATCCCTGGAACGCGATACGTTTCGACGTGCGCGGCGCGCGTAGCGTCGTGCTCTTTCACGATGCGTTCGCCTTTACATACCCGCACAGAGAATGGATCGCGCGGCGCCGCGAACAGGTGCCGATTCGCCGAGCGATTGCCAAAGCCGACCGGCGCATGGCCAATTCGCACTGGTCGGCGCAGGAACTCGCCCGCATCTTCGATATCGACGCGGCCACGTTTGCCGTCGTGCATCCGGTGCCTAATCCTTGGTGGATGCCGGTCGATCCGCCGGCGCGCGGCCCGTATATGGTAGTCGTGGCCGGCCCCGAAGAACGAAAAAATCTCTCGACCCTCATCTACGCGTTCGAGCGCGCCTTTCCGCAGCGCGATTGCGAACTCGTTGTCGTCGGTAGCGTTGCGGAGCGCGACGCGCGCGTTCTCGCGCGTGCTCCGATCGCGCATGCGCGCCTTCAACCGGACGACACCGAACTGCGCGCGCTCTATTCCGGTTCACTTGCCGTTGCGGTTCCGTCGAGTGCCGAAGGATACGGGTTGATGTCGCTCGAGGCGATGTCGTGTGGTGCGCCCGTCGTTGCAAGCGATGCATCCGCATTGCCGGAAGCGTGCGAGGGAGCCGCGACGCTCGTGCCACCGTTCGACGTTGAGGGATGGGCACGGGCGCTACGGGACATAGCCGACGACGAAGTCCTGCGCACATCGATGCGCGAACGCTCGCTGGCGCGTGCGGCGCGCATCGATCGAGGCGAACCCGCGCGTCGCACGCTCGAGCTCTTATCAGGGATAGGGTAGCGGCGTAGCGGTCCCCGGTGACACGGGAACGCCGAGGCACAGCGGCTCGGGGGAAGCGTCGTCGAATCGCAAACTTGCGAAAAACGCCGACGCGTCCGTATCGTACGACGGACACTTCACGTCGCCCGGCCGCGCATGCTTCGCCAAACGTATGCGAGGATTCACGGCGGCGACGGCCCACACGCCTTCGTATTCGCGCGGAACGACGACCTCGTACGGAGACGTACGCAGCGCAGCGGCGCGAGCATAGCGTTGCCAGTCGACGACGTACGGCCAACGGCCCGGCTTGAATGCGGTATCGCTAAAGAAGATTCCGACGATTAGCGCGCACGGAACGAGCGCTCTCGCGCTCATCGGCCACGTGCGCACCCCGAACGCAGCGGCAATCGCCGTTACCGTAAGGAGCGGCGCAATCCAGTGCGCTCCGAT
Source organism: Vulcanimicrobiota bacterium (assembly GCA_030042755.1). Next base: position 2,498 of record JASHZC010000287.1, read on the forward strand.
CCGCGACATTTCGTATGCCCACGGCTTCGCGAAGACGATCTCAACGAGCAACGGGACCCCCAACAGCAGCCGCCATCCCAGCGCAAGCGGAGCGAACGCGAAAGGCGCAAGCAACAGAAGGATCATGCTTACTTTTCCGCTGGGATCGTGAATCGCTAGACTGTAGCCCGGTTCGCTGGGATAGATTCCGGCGGCGCGTTCCGCAATCGTAAAAGCAAGGCCGTTGACGACCGCTATGACCGTCAGCCAAACACCGATCCGGCGATCCCATCCCAGCGCACACGCAACGCCGAACCATGCAATGAACAGCGCCTCGTCTTCTTTGAGGCCGAGCAGAAACTGCGCGACAAGCAACGAGGACCAAAGCGCCCGGCGGCGTACGGCGATGGCGCCGAAGAATGCCGCAATCGGCACGAACACGTTCTCGGAAAAGTTATCGTACGCGAGTCCCTGAGTCGCCGGCGAAAGCAAAAACGCTATGGCGATCGCGCAGGACGTCGCGGCCGTGTTCCCCACATCGCGCGCAAACCGCATCAACGGAATCGAAGCGCACGCGAGCGCAAGTACCTGAATCACCAGCAGCGTTTCGGTTCGCGGGAATAACGCGAGCGGAACGGCTAGGAATGCGAGAACCCAAGAATCGTGCACCTGAAAATGCGGTCGCCACTCGGCTCCGTTCCAACTCGAACCGTGTTGCAAATTGATGCCCATCTGCACGTACGTGCCAAGATCCGCACCATAGCGCAGCGCGTAGAGACGATTGAGATCGAGCGCGAGGTACACGACAGCGAACACGGCGGCCGCCGCACCGACGATCGCATAACTCCGCTGCGCCGAGCTCAAACCGGCGCACCTCGAACCCGTCCCACGATTTCTTTCAAACGTTCCGTAAACTGCTGCGGCGAGAAGCCTTCGGCGTGTGCGCGCAAAGCGCGCGCATTGTAGCCGCGCGGATCGAACGCATGCAACACCGCTGCCAGTGATTCCGCGGTGGGCTCGTTGAAGAACGTTCCCGTAGCACCCTCGATTACCGTCTCTCGCGCGCCACCGCCGCGATATGCGATCGTTGGGCGGCCCGTGGCCGCCGCCTCGATCGGAACCAAGCCCAGATCCTCTTCGCCCGGCAAGATAGCCGCGATCGCATCACCGAGCAGCGCGTTGAGCGTTGCGTCGTCGACATATCCAAGCAAGGTCGTTCCGCTGCCACGGGCGCGCTCGCGAAGCTGCTCGATCGCCGGCCCGTCTCCCGCGATAAGGAGCTTGACGCCGGCTATGCGCGCCGCGTCGATTGCAATGTCGACGCGTTTGTACGGCAACAAGCGCGACGCAATGAAGAAATAATCGCCGGCACCGCGCCCTACGGTAAAACGATCGATGTCGATCGGACAGTGCAACGCCTCCGCGTCGCGGCCGTAATACTGACGAATGCGTTGCGCAACGTTGTGACTGTTGGCAACAAAATGTGTCGGGCGCTTCGCTGCCTCGAGATCCCAGCGCACTAACCCTTTCACCACCGCCTTTGCCAGTACGTTTGGGACCCTTGCACCCTGCGCCGCTCGAAGCGGATTTAAATACCGGTCGTAGTCAAAAAGAAACCGGCTCACGGTGTGAATGTAGCACACGTGGACTGCGTCAGAACGAAAGCGGATACCCTTCGCCCACGAGCTCGTCGTGCTCACGATTACGTCGTATGCGGAAAAATCGAACGCCTCAAAGGCGCGCGGATACAGCGGAGCCAGATAACGGAAGTTGCGATTGGCCCCCGGAATGCGCTGCAGATACGATACGCGCACGCGTTCTGGCGGCACGAGATCGCCCGCCACGCGCTCGTCGTAGAGCGCTGTATAGACCGGCGCTTGCGGCCATGCTTTCGCGACGTGCGCGAAGACGCGTTCCGCCCCTCCACGCTGATTCAGGTAATCATGAACCAGCGCGAAGCGAATGGCTACGAATCTTCGCGCGGTAAAACGAGCGCGATCGTCGGGTTCGTCAGATATTCGCGCGCAACGCGCTGCAGGTCGGCGGCCGTCGTCGCAGAGATCGCGTCGAGCGTTCGCGACATGTAATCGGGCTGCTGTCCATTTTCATCGTAAAGCACGGCCAGCCAGGCGCGCGCTTCAAGCGTGCTCGCACCGCTGATGAAATCGCCCGATGCCATCGCTTTGAAATCGTCAATGGACCCCTCGAGCTTTGTCGTCGCGAGTATGCTCGCAATCGAAAGCGCCGTCGAGAACGATTGGTTCGGATTGCCGATGCCGCCGTTCACGTACAGCACCACATTGGGCTGCACGTTTTCATATTGATAGACGGCGCCGACCGCACGCGACGCGAACGTCGGCGTAACGACACCCGGAACGTCGGCCATGTCGGAGAGCGTTCGCTGCATGAACGCTGCCAGCACCAACATCGGTCCAAAATCCCGGCTCGAAATTGCCGGCGCCGGATACTGCGCGATGAGCCACGGAGCCGAGATGTCGCGCTGCGCCACGAGCTGATGCGACGCGCCCTCGAGTTTAGGCAACTTCACGCTGATCGCGTTCGTGGTGCCGTCGGGAAGCATTTGACCGAATGCGTTCAGTGTGTCGGCAGCGAGCGCGTCGATACGCCCCGCCGCGCTTACGTACGAAGCGCCGCGCCGGTAGTACGTTGCGTAAAAGTCGCGCACGTCGCTCGGTCCGAATTCTGCAAGCGCCGCTGGAAGTCCGTATTCCGGAAGCCCAGCGTTGGCCGACGTCGCCTGCGACGAGCTGAGCATGTCGAGTCCAACTTGCAGCGCGATTTGCTGATTCTCCGCGATACGCTGCATGAGCCGCTTGCGCGCGTCCGTTACGGTCGCCGGATTGAATGCCGGCGCGGCAATTGCCGTGCGCGCCAGCGCGAGTACGTGATTCGCGTCTTCCGGAAGCGATTCGATTTGGAACCGCACGTCAGACTGATCGACGATAAAGGAGATCGATCCACCCGCCGCGGCGATCGCCTCTTCGAGCGGAACGCCGTTGACCGGGGTACGCAGGATCGTCTCCGCCGTCAACGCAGCCAGCCCGTTTTGCGCGAGCGACTGACGATCGAGCCCCGCGCGCACTACGTACACCAGGTGCAGCAGCGGAGCGGCCGCGTCTTGTTGCGTGATCAGCGTCACGCCGCCGCTTCGGGTAACGACGGGCAACGCGGTTGTCGGCGCCGGTGCGGGCGCGTCGGCACGGCTGCAGACGGGCGCGGCGATGAGAATTGCAAAGGCGGCGATCGCCGCAGAACGGAGCTTCACGACGTGGGTTCCTTCGAGGTCGTTTCGATAAGATGAACGACGACCGGATGTGCCAAGTACTTTTTCACGACCGAGGCAACGTATTTGGGATCGAGCGAACGGGCCGCGCTCCAATACGTACTCGTTTCATCGCTCGGTGCATAGCCGGCATTGCCTTCAGAGGTATACCAGCCCAAATTGTCGGCTTGCTCGGGGGGTGTCTGAGTGTCCGAGGCGAGGTGATACATGAATGCTTCGCGCGCGGCATTGAAGGTCGCCGGATCGAGCGGCTGCTGCAATTTCGCAACTTCGTCGAGGATCCGGGCGTCGAGTCCGGCCGTCTTCGAACCCCCGATCGTGACGAGCATGACGCCCGGATCGTTCAGCGTGATGAACTGTCCGCTCACGTACGAATCACTCGCCGGATCGATCGATTTGCTGATTACGCCGGTGTCTTCGCGAAAGAGATAATCGGCGATGAAATCCATCGCGGTCGCCGCACGTTGATCGGAGATGGGCGGACCGACCCACGCGAATCCTTCACCGGGAACGTCGCCGGTAATCGTGCGATCGGCCGGGGCCGGCGCAAGATTCGACGATACCGGTGCATCCGGCTTGCCGGGACTTCCAGCCGTCACGGCCCCAAGCAACGACTCGTCGACGTTTCCGGCAAGCGCGAAGGTTGCATTCGATGCACGAAACGCGCGTTTCGCGTAGTCGCTGACCTGCTGTAACGTGGTGCTCTTGAATTGATCGAGGTTATCCGGAATCGGTGCATAATGCGCCGGACCGGATGCAAAGATCTGCGCGAACAGCGCGTCGTGCACCAAATCGTCCGACGAGTATTGTTGCTGCGCGCTGAGCACCGCAAGGTCGGTACGCGCGATCTTGAGTCCGTTGTCGTCGATCGTCGGCGTAAAGTAAGCCGCGCTCATGGCCGCCACGACACGGCGCGCCGCGCTCGCGGGTACGCTCGCGCTGATTCCGACCAGATCGGGATACACGTTGATTACGATGCGGCCGCCGACGCCGCGAACGAGCGCAACGAGCGATTTCCCGCTCTCCAGTGTGGTCGCAGCCGCGGCAGTAGCCGCCAGACGCGCTATACCGGGAGACGCGTTGTCGTATCCGGCGCCGGGCGCGCGGAACCATAAGCCGATGGCCGCTGCGTCTACGGTCGGATCGCGGTAAATCGTATAGGCGCCACCGTGGGGCAGCGAACCAGATGAGGGCTCGCCGGCTGCAGACACAGCGAGCGGCGCGAGCATGGCTGCAAGCGCCGCTAGGACGAGGGCCGCCCGACGCATCAGGCCGGCTCCGGCCGTATCGTTGGTGGCAGAAGCGAGGGTTTGTCGCGAGTAGGTTCGTCGGTCGGCGAGCGATCCGGACCGCCCGTGCCCGAGGCAGCGGCTGTGCCGCCGCTACGGTCGCGGTCGTAAGGCTTGCCGCTCAAAATCGCTCGGACTTCCTCGGCTTCGACAGTTTCGTATTCGAGCAACGATTTGACCATACGCTCGACTTTATCCCAGTTTTCTGTGAGCATGTTGCGCCCGCGCTCGTAGCACGACTCGATAATGCGTCGCACCTCGCCGTCGATCTTGCTCGCGACTTCTTCGGAATAGTTACGCTCCTCGCCGAAGTCGCGGCCAAGGAAGACTTGGTGGGTACCGCGTCCGAACTGAATCGGGCCCAGGTCGCTCATGCCGTATTGCGTTACCATGCGGCGCGCGAGTTCGGTCGCTTTTTGGAAGTCGTTGCTTGCACCGGTCGTGACGTCGCCGAATTGGATTTCCTCGGCTAGGCGGCCGCCCAGCGCCATCGTAATTTGCGCGAGCAACTCCTCGCGCGTCATTTGATGCCGGTCGTCCTCGGGAAGCGACCACGTGATACCCAGCGCCATGCCGCGTGGAATGATCGTGACCTTATGCACCGGATCGGCTTTGTCGAGCATGCCGCCCAAAATCGCGTGACCCGACTCGTGATAGGCGGTATTTTCCTTTTCTTTCGCGCTCATGACCGTGGACTTGCGCTCGGGACCAACCATGACGCGGTCGATCGCTTCGTCGCAATCGTCCATCTCGATGATGTTCTTGTTCTTGCGTGCTGCAAGAAGCGCGGCTTCGTTGAGCAAGTTCTCGAGGTCGGCGCCCGAGAATCCGGGTGTCCGCTTTGCCAGCGTTTCGAGCGAGACTTCTTTAGAAAGCGGCTTGTTGCGAGCGTGCACTTCCAGGATCTTTTCGCGTCCGCGGAAATCGGCGCGGTCCACGACGATCTGTCGATCGAAGCGGCCGGGGCGAAGCAACGCCGGATCCAGCACGTCCGGACGGTTGGTCGCGGCGATCAAGATCACGCCGGTATTTTGATCGAAGCCGTCCATCTCGACCAGCAATTGATTGAGGGTTTGCTCGCGCTCGTCGTGACCGCCGCCCAGGCCCGCTCCGCGCTGACGGCCGACGGCGTCGATCTCGTCGATGAAGACGATACACGGCGCGGACTTCTTTGCCTGATCGAAGAGATCGCGGACGCGCGATGCGCCGACGCCCACGAACATTTCAACAAAGTCGGAACCTGAGATCGAGAAGAATGGCACGCCGGCTTCACCTGCAATCGCACGAGCGAGCAGCGTCTTTCCGGATCCCGGCGGGCCGAGCAGCAGCACGCCTTTTGGAATGCGCGCCCCCAGCGCTTGGTACTTCTTCGGATACTTGAGGAAGTCGACGATCTCGCCCAGCTCTTCTTTTGCCTCATCGACTCCGGCTACGTCGGCGAAAGTAACCTTCGGACGGTTTTCGCTCATCATTTTGGCGCGCGAACGCCCGAAAGAAAGCGCTTGGCTTCCTCCGCTCTGCGCCTGCCGCAAGATGAAGAAAAACAGGGCCGCAATCAGAATGATCGGTGCAATGCTGATCAGGTTCTGCATTACGCCGCTGTTGGTCTGTTGCTCGAAATTGTACTGGCCGTTCTTGATGTGGCGCTGCAGTTGTTGCGAAAACGAGCTGTCCGTGTTCGGCAGCGTGACTTGATATTTGGTTCCGTCGACAAGCTCTCCGGTTGCGTCCAATCCGACGGCCGAGAACGAACGAACCTGGTTCGATTCAAGCTTTTGATAAAATACGCCGTAGTCGAGGCGCGTCACGCCCTCGCCGGGCTGCATCAACTTCTCTACGACAAAGAAGACGACGAGGACGGCTGCGGCGATGAGGAGGAGAGACCGGAGGTGCTTGCTCACTTAACTTCCTTTTGATTGACGACGCCATCCGCGCGCCGCCATACCGTTAAACCATGCTACCCTGGGCGTCGTTTCCTTAGTCGGCGGTATTTCACAGAGGTTTAACCGTCGGTAAAGACCCCGGGCCGGAGCTGCGCCAGGTAGGGCAGGTTTCGAAACAATTCCTGGTAGTCGAGGCCGTAACCTACGACGAAGGCGTCGGGCACCTGGAAGCCCACGTAGTCCACCGGCACGTTGACGAGCCGGTGATATGGCTTATCGAACAAGACGCAGGACCGCAGCTGGGCCGGATTCCGCTCTCCCAGCAACGCGCGCAGGTACGAAAGTGTGAGGCCGTTATCGATAATGTCCTCGACGATCACGACGTTCCGGCCGGTCAAAGGTTCGCTCGCATCTTTGAGCAGCCGGACCTCGCCCGAGGACCGGGAAGCGTTACCGTAGCTCGACACGCAAATATAGTCGAGCGTGATTTCGCTCGGGCCGTCGGGAACGCCGGCGATCGCGCGCGCCAGGTCCGCTGCGACATAAAGCGCACCTTTGAGTACACCCAAGAGCGTTAGCGGAACGTTGCGGTGGTCGGCTGCAATGAGACCGGCCAGGCGTTCGATCGATGCAGCGATCTCGCCGGCCGAAACGAGCACCCGGTCGATGGATCCGTCGTAGGTGTCTTTGATCTCCATCATTCGCTCTCGACGATACTACCTCGCTCGACCAAAAGTTCGACGCCTTTCTTCATATAAAAGCGTCCGGATCCGCCGCGCTCGATCGCGCGTACCACGGCTTCGACGTGTGTGAAGTCAACGTCTTGCAAGCCGTCTTGAGCTTCAAGTGCGGCGCGCACGTCGCGCCGCACGTCGGCGCGCTGGGTGCCGGAAAGTTCTTCCGAGAGCACATCGGCCGCGCGAGAAACGGCGGCGTCGAGACCGGGAAACAATGGACGCAACGCTTCGAGCGCACTCCGCAACGCATTTCGGCGCAAGCCGCGATCGGCATTCGTGGGATCGACGGCGTACGGCAGTGCGTGCACGTGGCACGCATGACGCAGTTCGTCCGCGCCGACGTGCAGGAGCGGACGCACGAGATCGATCCCCGGCGCGAGTGCCCGGCGCGAGCGCATACCGGCGAGCCCATCGGGTCCCGCGCCGCGAAAGAGCGCGAGCAAAACCGTCTCGCTTTGGTCCTCGCGATGATGCGCGGTCGCGACGGCCGCAGCGTTGACCTCGCGTGCGATCGCCGTCAGAGCATCGTATCGAGCCCGGCGCAGCGACGCTTCATCGCCGGCCGTCACCTCGAGCGAGGCGACGCGCACGGGAAGTCCGAGTGCCGCGCCAATCCGCAGAACGATGCACTCGTCCTGCCACGCCGATTCGCGCGTGCCGTGGTTGACGTGCGCGAGCGTCAGGTCGAGATTCATCGGATTGCGCACGGCCGCAAGCGCATAGGCGAGCGCGACGGAGTCCGACCCGCCGCTGCACGCAATAACGATACGTTCGCCGCGGCGAATGACGCCATCGCGTTCGATACGCTGTTCGATCGATGCTTCGGGCCTAGCGCCGCGCATGGCGTAGAATCTCGCGCTCGACGTCGCGCTTGGCAACGTCGGCGCGCTTGTCCCAAAGCTTCTTGCCGCGCGCGAGGCCGAGCTGCACTTTGACTTTGCCCCGCGTGAAATACATGCGAAGCGGCACGATCGTCAGCCCCTTTTCCTTGACGCGCGATTCTAGTTCGGCGATCTGCTCCTTATGCAGCAAAAGTTTGCGCGGCCGGTTCGGATCGACGTTGGAAAAGCTGCCTTGTTTGTATGGCGGAATGTGCATGCTCATCAGAAACGCTTCGCCGTCGCGAAACCGTGCGTAGGCTTCGTTCAAGCTTACGCCGCCCTGGCGGATCGATTTCACTTCTGTTCCCGTGAGCGCAAGCCCGGCTTCCAGCGACTCCAGAATGTGATACTCGTGTCGCGCGCGACGATTGTCGACCGTCGGCTCGTTGTGCTTGCGCGCTTCTTCTGCAGCCTTCTGGCGCAGTTGTTTCGATTTCATTGGCGCTCCGCTCTAAGCTCCGCGCCCCCCACTGCGTGGGGCCCCCATGCCGTGGCGCGCGCATAGTATCGATCAGCTTGTGATTCCCCCAGGGCGCGCCCAAAATACATTACGGCGCCAGCGAACCGATACGATAGTCGTCGGCCGCGTCGAGCGGCCCTTTCGACACGAACTTGCCCTCGCCATCGAGCAATACGGTGCCGGACTCGTCGCGAACGGCCGCTTCGACGCCCAACACGTTGCGACGCTGCCACGCTACGCGCCCCGTGATCGTGATAGGCTGTCCAATCGGCACCGGCTTGCGAAAGCGAACGCTGACGCTCGCGGTCACGCCGCGATGACCGGCCGCGGCCGCCGCGTGCGCCATCGCTTCGTCGAGCAGCGACATCGCGATGCCGCCGTGCGCGATCGATTGCCAACCCTGAAACACCGGCTCGAGCACGGTGGTCGATTTGACGCCGTCACCATCGCGTTCGAAACGTAAATGCAGCCCGATCGGATTGTGCGGGCCGCAAGCAAAGCAATTACCGTCGTCGATCGGCACGCTCATCGTCCCGACTCCAAACGCAATGCGAGGTAATCGGGCAAGTGCGCCTGGTGGATTTTCCCCTGAACTTCCGCGATCGGGTACGAATAACGTACCCATTCAACCAGCTGCTGCTCCGGCTCGTAAAAGACGAACGACGCTTCCGGATTGAGATCGCGCGGCTGGCCGATACTGCCGACGTCGATGATGTACCGGTGCCCCGGTTCAAAATGCAGCGCCCCGCCCTGTTGCATGTGGCGATGTCCAATGCTACCGTCCGGTGCCTGCTCCCAGTATTCCGCGATATGCGTGTGTCCGATGAATACGATGCGGGCATCGGTGTTGGCGAATGCTTTTGCGGCCGTTCGCTTATCCAAAATGTATTCGAAATAATTTACCGGTGCGCCATGGACCATGAGAAACTCGGGGTAGCGGATCTCATACGAGAGTCCGTTGAGCCAATCACGGTTCTCCTGCGTGAGCACGGTTTGCGTCCACGCTATCGCCGCGCGCGCCGCATCGTTGAAATATTCTACGCCGAAGTTTTCAAGAGCGGCGAGATCGTGATTGCCAAGCACAGCGTGTTTCACCCGCGCGTGCAAGAGTTCGACGCACTCATTTGGATTGGGCCCGTAGCCGACCATGTCGCCAAGGCACAGCACGTGATCGGCCGGATCGGTTAGCGCTAGCGCTCGTTGCAGCGATTCGATGTTGCCATGAACGTCCGAAATGACGGCGTATCTCATGCTACCGCACCCGGAACGGCGGCGACCACGTCGCGGAACACCTCCGCGAACACCGCGCGCATCTCTGGAGTCCCCGCGCTAACGCGAACGAAGCGATCGAGCGGCGGCAATCCAGGTTTGCGGATCCATACGCCGCGGACGAGCAACTCATTCATCACCGCCGTGGCCCGCTCGACATTGCCAAGATCGATACACACGAAATTCGTGCATGAAGGAATCGTACCCAGACCCAGTTCGGCGGCGAGCGAATAGTACTCTTGCCGGGCCTGCGCCACTGCGTCGACCACGGAGCAGCGGAACGGTTCGTCGGCCAATGAAGCGAGCGCGCCGATCTGTGCGTTGCGGTTGACGCCGTAGTGCAACCGGATCTTCTGCAGAATACCGATCACACGCTGCGTTGCAATTGCATATCCGATGCGCGCACCTGCCATGCCATAGGCTTTTGAGAACGTGCGCGTTCGAATCAAGCGATCTTCGAGGTGCGCCGGTAACAGTGCCGACTCGTCGACAAAATCCGCGTAGGCCTCGTCCAACATGAACACCGCGTCGTGCGGAATCTCGTTGAAAAAGCGAACCATGTCATTTCGACCGGCGAACGTCCCACTTGGATTGTCCGGATTCGCGATATAAATCAGCGAAACGCGTTCGCGCTTGGCTACCGCGACGAGTGCATCGAGGTCGAGCGTGCCGTCAGGGCGGTAATCCGCGTACACAAGCCGTCCGCCGTAACCATGGACGTGGTAGTTGTACGTCGGATACGATCCGCGCGTAGTGAGCGCCGCCCCGCCGGGCGCAACGAACGCACGAACGACCAAACCCATCAAATCGTCGATGCCCGCACCCACGACGATCTCTTCGATGCGACAGCCGTGCTTGCGCGCGAGCGCTTCGCGCACGGCGTACGATTCGGGATCGCCGTACCACGAAATGCGCTCGAGCTCCGCGCTCATCGCCGCGACGGCCTTTGGAGATGGACCGAAGGCGCTCTCGTTCGCGCCGAGCCGGACGAGGCTCGAACGGTTGGACTCGCGCATGAGCTGCTCCGGACCGATGAACGGCGTCATCGGTTCGATCGCATCGATGGCTGGCGCAGGACGAATCACCCGGCTTTCTTACCTCCCGTTCAATTACACGAATCGATGAACCGTAACACGCGATCCCGCCCGAAGTTCTTCTTTTTCTTCAGGTAGGATAACGTATCCATCGGCGCGGGCCGTGAGACTCACGACGGAGGAACGTATCTCCAAGGGTTCGGCATTCCAGCCGCTCGGGCCAGCGTGAAGGCGGACCGGAACGAACCACGTCCAACCCTTTCGACTCGTGGTGCGTGCCGTGAGTCGCGCGTTTACGGTCACGTCGGGGATTGGACCGCCGACCAGCGCCGCGATAATCGGAGCCATCACCGCTTCGAGAATCACTAGAGACGACGTGGGATTCCCGGGCAACCCAATGACGGGCTTCGTTCCGATCGCCGCGAGCACCGTCGGTTTCCCCGGTTTGACGCGTAAGCCGTGGACGATGACGCCCGGCGAACCCAACGCGGCAATCGCCGAAGGCGTAGCGTCGTGCTCGCCGACCGACGATCCGCCCGTCAGGATTGCGGCGTCGGCTTCGGCGAGGGCCCGGCGCAGAACGCGCTCGAGCGCTCCCGGCACGTCCGCAACCGTTGCACCGTGAAAGGGCTGCGCTCCCATGCCTTGCAGCGCGCCGGCGATCGCATACCGATTCGAATCGCGGACTTGTGCGACGCCAGGCTTCATCCCGGGAGGCACGAGCTCGTCGCCGCTCGATATCACGGCAATGCGCGGCTTGGGATAAACCGAAACAACCGTCATGCCGAGCGTCGCGAGAACGCCCAATTGCGGGCCGCCGATTCGCGTGCCCGGCTCGAGTACCACGGTTCCTTTTTGCATGTCGCCCGCACGCGGATTCACGTTCGTGCCCGGATCGATCGAACGATCGACCGTTAGCGTCATGCCGTTCACGCGTGCGTCTTCAACCGGCACGACCGTGTCTGCGCCCTCGGGGAGAACGCCGCCGGTGGGAATTCGCACGGCGTCGCCGGAGGCGAGCGTCGAGCCCCACGGACGGCCCATCGCGATCTCGCCAACCACGGCAAAACGCCCCGGAAGGCCGGATGCAGCGAGCGCAAATCCGTCCATTGCCGATCGCGGGGCAGCCGGATAATCGGCATCGGCAGCGACGGACTCCGCGAGAACGCGACCGCAGGCTTCTTCTAAACGAATGCGTTCGAACGCACGCGGTGCGACTGGGACGCGTGCGAAAAACGTCGCCAGCGCCTCGGCCGGCGACGAAAGATTTTCTTCGACAAAGACGAAGCCGCGCTGTTCCATGCTCGATATCGCTCTTGTTCGGCGCGATCCCGATCGCGTGCGCTCGTCGGCACGGCGCCGCGGGATCGACCCCACGTTCGTCGACGAGATTCTGCGCCTCGATGCGCAGTACCGCTCCGCGCTCGCCCAAGCCGAGGGGTCGAAAGCCGAAAAGAACCGCATCTCGGCCGAAATCGGCAAGGCGGTAGATAAAGCCGCCGCTGCGCGCGATCTTCGCCCGCAGCTCGACGCAATCTCCACGGCCATCGCACAGAGCGACGACGTTGCGAAAGCGCTCGCTCCCGATACGCCCGGATCACCTCTACGCTCCTTGCTCGAGAACACGCCAAACGTGCTCGACGAGTCTGTTCCCGATGGCAGCGGGGAATCTGAGAACGTTATCGTGCGCTCGTGGGGAACGCCGCGAGCGTTTGAATTCGCGCCGAAGCCGCACTGGGAACTGGGAGAGTCGCTCGACATTCTCGATTTCGAGCGCGCAGCCAAGCTCTCGGGCAGTCGTTTCTCGGTGCTCAAGGGCATGGGGGCGCGCCTCCAGCGCGCGATCGCCCAGTTCTTCCTCGATCGCGCCGCGGCTCGCGGATACGTTGAAATTGCGCCACCGGTACTAGTGACCCGCGAAACGATGTGGAGCACCGGGCAGCTCACCAAATTTTCCGACGCGATGTTCCTCGATCAAGAAGCGGACCTCTTTATGATTCCTACGGCGGAGGTTCCGCTGACCGCGTTGCACGGCGGCGAGATCCTCGACGCGCAGACGCTTCCGCGAAAGCTGACGGCGCACACCCCCTGCTTCCGCAAAGAAGCCGGAGCGGCCGGAAAGGATACGCGCGGATTGATTCGCCAGCACGAGTTCGAGAAGGTCGAACTTGTCTGGCTCACCACGCCCGAAGAATCGTTTGACGCGCTCGAGCATTTAACCGCCGACGCCGAAGCGCTGCTGCAAGAACTCGAGCTCCCGCATCGCACGATGCTGCTGTGCGCCGGCGACGTTGGATTCAACAGCGCCAAAACGTACGATCTCGAGGTGTGGCTTCCGAGCGCGCAGGCGTATCGCGAGATCAGCTCGTGTTCGAATTGCACCGATTTTCAGGCACGGCGCGCGCAAATTCGCATGCGACGCGATCCCAAAGCAAAGGTCGAGCTCGTACACACGCTCAACGGCTCGGGCCTCGCCATCGGGCGCACGCTGCTCGCAATCATGGAAAACTGCCAACAGGCGGACGGCTCGATCGTCGTTCCGGCTGCGCTTCGACCCTATACCAAATTCGACCGCATCGGCTGAAGCGCGGTCGCGCCAAGGTAGCATCTACCCTTTGCCGCTAAGCGAAGGCTCGAAGTTTTGCGC
>JASHZC010000288.1 GCA_030042755.1 Vulcanimicrobiota bacterium
GCGCAGCCACCCGGAGGCGGTTTGGTGACGATAGCGGAGGTGTCCCAATGGCTGGATGCCGTTATGGATCCCGAGTTGCCGGCCGTGTCGATCACCGATTTAGGTATCGTTCGCGATGTGCGCTGGGATGACGACGTCCTCGTTGTTGCGCTCACCCCGACGTATTCCGGCTGCCCCGCAACCGAGGTCATCGAACGTGACGTGCGTGAGGCACTGCTCTCGCATGGTATCGAGCACATTCGCGTCGATCGCCGTCTCGCGCCGGCGTGGACCACCGAATGGATTACGCCGCGTGGGCGCGCGAGATTGGAAGAACACGGCATCGCTCCGCCTGCGGTCGATCTGCGCGCCGGACCGGCGATCGTAAACGTGCCGCGCTGCCCGCGCTGCGGCGCATCGGCGACAACCGAACTCAGCCGTTTCGGTTCTACGCCGTGCAAAGCGCTCTATCGCTGCGACGTGTGCCGAGAGCCGTTCGACTACGTGAAACCGCATTAGGCACCGCACGAAATATGGATTTTCATCGCCTTCCCATTCACCACGTTCGTAAAGATACGCGCGACGCAATCGTCGTCGAATTCGCGGTCCCGGATGCGCTACGAAAAACGTTCGCGTTCACGCAGGGGCAATATCTGACTCTGCGCCGGGCGATCGATGGGGAAGAGCATCGCCGCTCGTATTCGATTTGCGCTAGCCCACGGTCGGGACGCCTGCGTGTGGCAATCAAACGCGTCGATGACGGAACGTTTTCGAGTTGGGCACACGACGCGCTGCGCGCGGGCGACCAGATCGACGTCGCGCCGCCGGAGGGCCGTTTCTTCGTTCCGCTCGATCCCCGCGAGCGCCGCAATTATCTCGCGATCGCCGCGGGGAGCGGTATCACACCGGTATTGTCGTTGATCGAGACGACACTCGAAACCGAACCGCTGAGTACGTTCACGCTGATCTACGGTAACCGCTCGGCATCATCCACGATGTTTCGCGAGGAGTTGCAGCATCTCAAGGATCGTCACCTCGACCGGTTGGCACTGATCTTCGTGACCAGCCGCGAACGGCAGGAGATCGACGCGTTCAACGGGCGCATCGACCGCACGCGCATGCTCGAGCTTTGCTCCGGTTGGGTCGATCTGGACAGGATCGATTACGCGTTCATTTGCGGGCCCGAAACGATGATGGAGGGCGTCGTCGCGGCGCTCGACGAGCGCGGCTTTCCGCGCGAACGTACGATCGTCGAGCGCTTTGTCACGGACGGAAGCGCCGCTCGCGAACGGCGGGAGCGCGCAAAGACGCAACCCGAGCGCCTTTGCCACGTCAGCGTCGTGCTGGACGGCACGGTTCGCACCTTCGATGTGAAAAAAGATACGGAGTCGGTCTTGGAGGCCGGCTTGCGTGCGGGAATCGACTTGCCGTTTTCGTGCAGAGGAGGCGTTTGTTCGACGTGTCGCGCGCAGCTTACGGCAGGGGAAGTCGACATGGACGTGCATTTCGCGCTGGAGGATTACGAAGTGCGTAGCGGAGTCGTGCTCATGTGTCAAAGCCATCCCGTCAGCGACGAGGTCGCCCTCGACGTCGATGCGATCGCGGCCCAGCTCATATGAGCGGTTTGCAGATCTCCCGCGAGGGTGGCGTCCTTCGCTTGACACTCGATCGTCCGGACAAACTCAACGCGATCGATTCGTCTCTCGCGCACGCTTTGCGGGCGGCGTTCGTCGACGCGGCGAGCGACGAGCGCGTGCGCGTCGTGATGCTGACCGGGAACGGCCGCGCATTTTGTGCGGGGCAAGATCTTGCCGACCCCGGCGTTGCGCCGGGTAGCGATCTCGGCGAAACGATCGAGCGCTCCTACAATCCGCTCATTCGGGCGATGCGCGAACTGTCCAAACCGATCGTCGCGCGCGTGAACGGCGTCGCTGCCGGGGCGGGAGCGAACCTCGCTTTCGCTGCCGACATCGTGATCGCTGCGCGCTCCGCGTCGTTCATCGAATCATTCGCGCGTATCGGCCTGCTGCCGGATTCCGGCGGAACGTGGATGTTGCCCCGTCTGTTCGGTCAAGCGCGCGCGGTCGCGCTTGCGATGACCGGCGAACGCGTTACCGCAGAACAAGCATATGCATGGGGTGCGATTTGGAAGGTAGTCGACGACGGCGAATTAGTCGCCGTCTGCGACGAACTCGTCAACGGCCTCGCCCAAGCGCCGACGCGCGCGCTCGGCGCGATCAAAGCCGCGCTCGCAGAGAGCTGGACTCGGGATCTCGACGCAGCCCTCGATCGCGAGCGCGAATTGCAGCGCATGCTCGGCGCTTCGGCCGACTATCGCGAAGGGCTCGAGGCGTTCGGCGCCAAACGCGCGCCGGTGTTCGAGGGGAGATGAGCGTCGAGGATCCAGTCGCGCTGGCGCTGCGTTGCGCGCGAGCGATGTACGACCGCGACGAAGCGTCGAAGATTGCGGGGATGACGATCGATGCGGTTGGTCCCGGCTATGCGAAGATTTCGATGACGCTGCTGCCGCAGATGATGAACGGACACCGCACCGCGCACGGCGGAGCGATTTTTGCCCTGGCTGACAGTGCTTTCGCGTTCGCATGCAATTCACGCAACGTTCCCTCCGTGGCTCAGCATTGCTCGATCACGTACGTCACACCGGGGCGCGAAGGCGAACGTCTGACGGCGGAATGCCGCGAAACGAGCCTTAGCGGCAGATTCGGAATCTACGACGCAACGGTAACCGGCGGCGACGGCCGCGTCGTGGCTATTTTCAGGGGGCACTCCGCCGCTGTGCGCGGAAACGTCATCGACGGAAAGGAGGCCACGTGAACGCGGCGTTTATCTGCGACGGCGTGCGGACCCCTATCGGCCGATACGGCGGAAGCCTTTCCGCGGTTCGAACCGACGACTTAGCTGCGCTCCCGATTGCCGCGTTGCTCGAGCGCAATCCATCCCTCGATCCCGAGAAGATCGACGACGTGTTTCTCGGCTGCGCGAACCAGGCGGGTGAAGACAATCGCAACGTTGCGCGGATGGCGCTGCTTCTCGCGGGCTTACCCGAGAGCGTTCCGGGGGCGACGATCAACCGGCTCTGTGGATCGGGCCTCGATGCGGTCGCCACAGCAGCGCGAGCGATAGCAGCCGGGGACATCGAGGTGGCGATTGCGGGCGGCGTGGAGAGTATGACGCGCGCGCCCTTCGTGATGCCCAAATCGGGAACGGCGTTTTCGCGTGAAAACGCCGTCTTCGATACGACGATTGGCTGGCGTTTCGTGAACGCGCTTATGAAGGCGCGCTACGGTATCGACAGTATGCCGGAAACAGGCGAGAACGTCGCCTCGGAGTTCGGCGTGAGCCGTGCCGACCAAGATGCGTTCGCACTTCGCTCGCAGCAGCGCGCGGTCGCGGCGATCGAATCCGGTAGGCTCGCGCGCGAAATTATCGCGGTTACCGTTCGTAGCGGAAAGTCGACGGGCAGCGTCGATCGCGACGAGCATCCGCGCGCCGACACGACCATCGAAAAACTCTCCGCGCTTCCCACGCCATTTCGCGCGGGCGGCACGGTGACCGCCGGTAACTCGTCGGGCATCAACGACGGAGCGGCCGCGCTCATCATTGCATCGGAATCTGCGGTAGGTCGGTACGGCCTGAAACCGCGCGCTCGGGTGACCGCCGCCGCGACCGCCGGCGTTTCGCCGCGGATCATGGGCATTGGGCCCATTTACGCGACGCGTAAACTGTTGGAACGCACCGGGCTTACATTGGGAGATTTCGACGTGATCGAATTGAATGAAGCCTTTGCGTCGCAAGCGCTCGCGACGATGCGCGAACTCGGCCTTCCCGACGACGCCGCGCATGTCAATCCCAATGGCGGAGCGATTGCGCTCGGCCATCCGCTCGGGATGAGCGGTGCGCGCCTCGCGCTCACTGCATCGATCGAACTGGTCGAGCGCGGAGCCGATCGCGCCCTCTGCACGATGTGCATCGGTGTCGGCCAAGGCATTGCGCTTGCGATGGAGCGAGCGTGAGCACCGCGCAGCTGGAACCGGTCGAGAGCGCGAGCCGTGACGAGCTCGCTGCGCTGCAGCTCGAACGCCTCCGTACGGTTTTGACACGCGCGTACGAAAACATACCGTTCTATCGCGATCGATTCGATCGCGCCGGCGTCCATCCGGGCGACGTGCGCGAGCTTGCCGACCTCGCACGCTTTCCATTTCTCGAAAAGCAGCATTTCCGCGAGCAATATCCGTTTGGGCTTTTCGCAGTTCCGCGCGAGCAGGTCGTTCGGCTTCACGCATCGAGCGGTACGACCGGGAAGCCGACCGTGGTCGGATACACGCAAAACGATATCGACACGTGGGCGCTCTTGATGGCTCGTTCGATCCGCGCGGCGGGCGGGCGGCCTGGCGACATCGTGCACGTCTCGTACGGGTACGGTCTCTTCACCGGCGGACTCGGCGCGCACTATGGCGCAGAGCGTTTGGGATGCACCGTGATCCCGATGTCAGGCGGACAAACCGAGAAGCAGGTGCAGCTCATCACGGATTTGCGCCCACGTATCATCATGGTAACGCCGAGCTACATGCTTGCGATTGCCGAGGAGATGGTGCGGCAGAACATCGATCCACGGTCATCGAGCCTGGAAATCGGGATCCACGGCGCCGAGCCATGGACCGACGAAATGCGCGCCAAAATCGAAGCGATACTCGACATGGACGCTGTCGACATCTACGGGCTCTCGGAAATCATCGGACCCGGCGTCGCCGTCGAATGCCTTGAAACCAAGGATGGGCTCACGCTGTGGGAAGATCACTTCTATCCCGAGATCGTCGATCCGGAAACGGGCCAGGTATTGCCGGAGGGCGAGTTCGGCGAACTCGTGCTTACGACGTTGACGAAGGAAGCGTTGCCCGCGATTCGCTATCGGACGCGCGATCTCACGCGACTGCTGCCGGGTACGGCGCGCCCGATGCGCCGTCTCCAGCGTATCACCGGACGTTCGGATGACATGCTGATCGTGCGCGGCGTCAACGTGTTTCCGTCGCAGATCGAGGAATTGATCGTGCGGGACGTGCGTCTGGCGCCACACTATCAAATTCATCTGACGCGCGACGGTACGCTGGATGAAGTTACGCTCCACGTGGAAACGCACGCCGGCGTTCCGGAGTCCGATCGTCCCGACTGCGCCAAATCCTTGGCGGGGACGATTAAAAGCTATGCCGGGGTAACGATGCGCATCGAGGTCGTTGCTCCCGGAACGATACCGCGTTCGCAGGGCAAAGCCGTCCGCGTCGTCGATCTCAGGCGTTAACCTCGTCAACGTCGTGCCACGGATCGACGATCCGTTTGCGTTTTTCACCTTTGGGAAACGACCCGGATGGGTATTGCGCGAGCCAGCGCTCCGCGCGCAGTGCGATGTACTCAAAGTCATGATACTGCACCTCGCCGCGCGAGCGCCGCATCAGCGCGACAACCGGCTCGAGACTCACCCAGCAGAAAGCAATGAGGCGCGCAAAGAGGTCCATGAACATCGCTTCGCTCACGACGTGATGCTTGACGAGCGTTCCCATCGTGTTGCACCAGTTACAGACGATCAACTCGGGGTGCTCTTGGAGATCGATGAAGCCGCGTCGAGCTAGGCTTTCGCGATAGGCCGGATCGTTGAGTTGGAGCGGAAGCTCGAGCTGTACGTAACGCAGCGCCGCCTGCATCTCGGGAGAGCGGAAGTTTTCCTCGATCGCGACGATGCCCTCGAGTTCGTTGCTCGCGCGCACGTGCCGCAAATTGACGATGGCGGTTATGGCGCCGATCCCTATGACCAGCGTGCTAATAACCGAAGCGATCGTGCCGATTAGTTCGTCGCTCATGGTATGTCGACGTCAAACGTTCGCTCGAATGCTCGACGACCCTCCGGGGTAATGCGCAGCGCCCTATCCGATGCACGGCGCTGGACCCATTTGCGTTTGAGGAATGCGTCGAGAACGCTTGCGCCCAAACTGCCTGCCAGATGCGGTCGCCGCTCGGTCCAATCCATGCAGGCGCGAGCGAAGCTGCGGCGACG
>JASHZC010000289.1 GCA_030042755.1 Vulcanimicrobiota bacterium
GTCCACGATGCACGCGGATCCGGAAGAACTGCAACGTTTGCGTGCAGCAGCGTTGCACCGATCTGCACGGCGACGGAATAGGTTCCGGGAACCACGGGCGGACCGTCGGATGGGCCTTGATTCCAAGCACCGGTGCGCATCCACGGAACGGGCGGTTCGGACGTCAGATTCCAGTAGAAGCGATTGATCCCAGGCGCCACGCGAACGCTCAACGTACGAACCGCGTCCCCCGCCGCGTCGGTCACTTGGATCGACGCCTTGCCGGCGTGCGAAGCCGGAACGTACACACTGATTGCCGCACCGTACGGCGGATCCGCAGCCGCGTACTCACCGGCCGGGGCGCAGCATTCCGTGTCGTCCGTCCCGTAGCCCGTGCGCCACCAGTAATACCACGAATTCACCGATCGCATTGGGAAAAGCACGGGCACGTTGCTTTGCCGCGCGACAGCAAGCCCTTCGAACGGCGCAAGATCGTCGAGGATGTAGACCCCGCGTCCATGCGTACCGGCGATCAAATCATGCACGCGCGGCTGTACGCGCAGATCGTGTACGGAAACCGGCGGCAAATTCATCTGCAGCGGCTCCCAATGCGCGCCGCGATCGAGGCTGAACCATGCGCCGCGCTCGGTGCCTGCATACAACACGTCCGGATTTACGGGATCCTCGCGTACGACGCGCGCCATGTCACGTACGGGAAGTCCGCCATCGATCGCGCGCCACGTCTTTCCTCCGTCGTCGGTCGCGATCAGATACGGGTGCCGGTCGCCGAGGAGGTGACGATCGACGACTGCGTACGCGCGATCGATCGAAACGCGCGACGGTTCGACGCACTCGACACGTCCCCACGGTCCTATCCACGAGGGCGTAACGTTCGACCAATGTTCACCGTGATCGATGGTACGCTGAATCAGACCATCGTCGTTTCCGACCCAGATAACGCTCTTGTCGATCGGTGAAGGCGCGATGTCGAGTATCGTATCGTAAAACTCCGCACCCGAAACGTCGGTATTGATCGGACCGCCCGCGACGAGCTGCTTCGCAGGATCGTCGCGCGTGAGGTCAGGACTGATTGCCGTCCAGGTTCGGCCGCGATCGCTCGATTCGAACACGACATTGGCGCCGAAGTACGCGACGCGCGGCTCTTGGGGCGAAAACGCAATCGGCGCTTCCCAATTAAAGCGGTAGGGAAGCCCGGCGAGATTGCGTCCGTTGGTGTCGGTGACGTCCGGCGTGACATCGTAGTTCTGACGCGACGGCAGATCGAAGATGCCGAGCTGACCGTTTAGCTCGTTGATGCCGACGTTCCAGACGAGCGTCGGATCCGTCGGATCCGGCCACACCCACACGCCGTCGGCATCGTTCGCAACGTCGCGCCAGTCTGCGTTCTCCAGTCCCAGCGGGCTGAGGCTCACGTTCGGTGCGCAGAACGAATCGTCGTCCTGCATTGCGGCACAAACGCGATACGGATTTTGATCGTCGTAACCGACGTGATAGATCTGCGCGAGCGTGACGTTGAACCGCCAATCCCACGTTTTACCTCCGTTGATCGAGATCGGGGCACCGCCATCGTCCGCTTCGATGATCCGCTCTCCGTCGCGAGATATCCAAAAGCCGTGATGGTCCTGGTGCATGGCGGAGGAAATGTCGTGAAAGGTCTTGCCCCCGTCGAACGTCTCGACCAGGTTCTCCGAAGCAAAAAAGACGTGATCGCGATTCGTCGGATCCACCTCGAGGCGGCTCATGTAAAAGGGCCGCTGATCGATGAGCGTATCGCGCGACATCAAACGCCAGTGCGCGCCGGCGTCGTCGGAACGCCAGAGCAATCCGGCTTTCGACTGAATCAATGCGTAGACGCGGTTCGAATCGTTCGGCGCGACCGCAAGACCGATACGCCCCATCGTTCCTTGCGGCAATCCGTTTCCGCGAAGCTTGCGCCACGTCACGCCGCCGTCGACAGACTTATAAATCCCGTCTTGCGGACCGCCACTGGAGAACGTCCACGGCTTGCGACGGAACTGATACACGCCGGCGTATACGACGTTCGGATGCGCGCGATCGTAAGCAAGGTCTGAAATGCCGCTCGCCGGCCCGACATAGAGCGTGTGCTTCCACGTCCGCCCGCCGTTCGTCGTGCGGTACACACCGCGAGCGTCCGAGTCGAGAAATGGGTCGCCGAGCGCGCCGACCAACACGGTGTTCGCATCGTGCGGATCGATGACGATACGCGCAATCGCGTAGGTATCGTGCAGCCCTGCATTTATCCAGTGCGCGCCGCCGTCACGCGTCACCCATACACCGTCTCCGTAGGACGCATCGTTGCGCGGAGTCGATTCGCCGGTTCCCACCCAAACCACATTGTCATTCGAGGGAGCTATTGCGAGCGCGCCGATCGCCCCAACCGACGATGAGGGCCAAACATCTTTCCACTCGAGCCCGGCGTCCGTCGTTCTAAACACGCCGCCGCCTGCCGAACCGAAATAATAGAGGTAGGGATCGCGATCGGTTCCGGCAACCGCTGCGACGCGGCCGCCCGCTCCGGCCGGCCCAAGGGCTCGCCATGCAAGCGGATCCGCACTCGCGCGCGTCGCGGCGACAAGTGCGAATCCGATCGCAACAAGCAACGACGGCCAGCGTTTCAGTCACGCTCTCCCATTACGGTAAGATAGTTTCGGTCGAACGCCGCGAGTAATCCCTCCGCGTTCGCGTACGGACCCGGCGTGTAGACACGCGAACGCAGCCCCGCCTGCGTAAGCTCGTTGACGTGCCAATCCTGACGGTTGGTCATGTCCCAAAACTCAACGGCATCGCTTGGATCGAAATCCTCGCGGTCGATCGTCTTGGGATCGAAGAGGAACGCACAATCGACTTCGGTGCGATCGACGTCAATCGGTCGCATATAGTGCACCATGACATAGTCGGGATGGAGACTGAGCAACATCGACGGGAAGAGCGTGTAGTAGTAGACGCGATCGAGATCGGCGCCGTCAACCGAGCCGAGTGGACCGCGTGCCGTAACACCGCTCGTAGTCAAGCTCGTCCCATGCGCGCGCAGTTCCGAATATCCGCCGAGAAAGGGACCTTCGTCCAGATCGTTGCGTCCGCTATCGGAGGGAGAAAGCTTGTCGAGCTGGGGATGCACGAGCGGGCAATGGTAGCATTCCGAATAATTCTGGAACACGAGCTTCCAGTTGCACGCGAGTTCGTAGTGGATGGTCCGCGCGGTTTTGAGTGAGGCAATCGTCCAGCGCGAAAAGCGTCCCAGCAGCGGCGCAAACGCTCGCGCAAAATCGGACGGCTGCGCGCTCAGGTTGACGAAGATAAAGCCTTCCCACTCCGCGACTGCGGCTTCTCGCAACGGATAGTCGGCTACGTCGAAGCCCGGAACTTCCGCCATGTTTCGCGCAACCTTGAGACGGCCGTCGAGACCGTAGGTCCACGCGTGGTACGGACACTGAATCGAGCCGGTGAAGTGTCCGTTCGCGACTTCGCACATCCGCGTTCCACGATGCCGGCATACGTTATAGAACGCGTGCACTGCCGACGATTGATCGCGCGTCACGATCAGGCTTTCTCGGGCAACGGTTGCAACGAAGAAATCACCGGTGCGTTCGAGTTGCTCCGCGCGTCCGACGCAGATCCACTGACTGCCAAAAACGCGTTCGCGCTCCGCCGCGAAGACGTCGTGGGAGAGGTACCAGCGCGCCGCCAAGGTCTTCTGGCCTTGGCCAACGTTGGGCTTGACGAACGTGGTCATGGAAGAGCCACCTCCTCACCGAATATCTTTCGGCAATTGGCCAGGGGGTGCGAGTATCCTTTGGGTCGTATAGTGATTTTGCCGAATACCATTCGGCAGGCGGCGCCCGTTGTCGAACAATCCGCGGGAGGTGACCCCATGGCTACAGGAAGTTCCATCCAACTCGAGCCCTCGCTACCCCGGCGGGCCTACTGGGATCGGGGCTTCTTTGACCGTGAAGCGGAGGCAATTTTTCTGGACGAGTGGGTCTTCGCGGGTCGCGCCCAGGGCCTGCCGCGACCGGGCGACTACCGGGTTATTGAAGTCGGGGGCGAGAGCATCATCCTGATCCGCGGGGAGGACGGCGGCCTTCGCGGCCACCTGAATTTCTGCCGCCATCGCGGGAGCCGGCTTCTCTGTGGGGAGGGAAACACGCACGGCGCGATCCGCTGCCCCTATCACGCATGGGCGTATGCGACCGACGGCCGCTTGATCGCATCACCCTTTGTCGATGCTGCGGACGTACCCGAAGCATCGCGCCGACTCCATTCGGTCGCTGTCGACGAATGGGGTGGATTCATATTCGTGCATGCAACGCCCGAACACGTCGAACGAGGCGCCACGCTCGCGGCGCAGCTCGGTGCGATTCCCGCTCGCCTGCAACGGTATCCCCTATCGGATTTGCGCGTGGGTGCGACGCTTCACTATGACGTCGCCGCGAACTGGAAAGTGATGCTCGAAAACTACAACGAGTGCTACCACTGCGCCGGCGTACACCCCGAGCTTTGCAAGGTCGTGCCCGCATTCAAAGATCATGGCGGAATGGGACTGGATTGGGAGCGAGGCATTCCGCATCGCGAAGGCGCGACGACGTTCACGTTCTCCGGAACGACCGACCGCAAAGCATTCCCCGGATTGAACGAAGACGAACGTACGCGGCACAAAGGTGAGCTGATCTATCCCAATTTCATGCTCAGTCTCAGCGCCGATCACGTCGCCGCATTCGAACTTCGTCCGCTCGCTCCCGATCGCACGATTGTGGAATGCGAATTGCTCTTTCATCCCGACGAAATGGAACGCGCTTCCTTCGATCCATCCGACGCGGCTGAATTTTGGGATCTCGTGAACCGGCAGGATTGGGCTATTTGCGAGCGCGTTCAGGCTGGAATGCGGTCGCGCGCGTTCGCATTCGGGTATTACGCGCCGATGGAAGACTACAGCCTCGATATTCGACGATACATCGCGCGACGGCTTGGCGAAGATGCCGTACGGGTCGACGAGCAATGACGCGCGACTTCGACGTAATTGTCCTCGGCCTCGGTGGAATAGGCAGCGGCGCCGCCTACTGGCTGGCGCGCAGTGGCCTGCGCGTGCTAGGCATCGAGCGCTTCGAACTGGGACACGCGCGAGGTGAATCGCACGACCACTCGCGGATCATTCGTCTTTCATACCACGCACCGAATTACGTCAACCTCGCCAAAGAAGCATACGCGGCGTGGGCGCAACTCGAAGCGGATGCGGGCCAACGCGTCGTGTTCAAGACCGGCGGTTTGGATCTTGGCCCGCGTGCCGGCGCAATTCCACTGGAAGGCTACGCGGATGCAATGCGCGCGTGCGGGGTGCAATTCGAAATCCTCGAGGCCGCAGAGATCCGACGCCGCTATTCCGCTTTCACGGTCGAGGACGACGTGTGGGGTCTCTTTCAGCCCGATGGCGGCATCGTCGCGGCGGAGCGCGCCACTGCGTCACACCAGCGCGCGGCGCAAGCGTGCGGTGCAACGCTGCTCGAGCAAACGCTCGTCACCGGCATCGCGCTTCAAGGCGGGGAAGTCGTCGTCTCCGCGGGAGGCGAGCGGTATCGCAGCGGCCGTCTCATCATCGCCGCAGGTCCCTGGACCAACGAAGCACTCGCGCACGTGGGCCTGCATCTTCCACTCGAAGTGACCAAGGAACAGGCGATGTATTTTCGTCCAGCGAGCGTCGATGCGTTTGCGTTCGGGCATTTCCCCGTTTGGATCTGGATGGACGATCCGTCATTTTACGGGTTTCCCGTCTTCGGCGAGGAAGGCGCGGTGAAAGTAACGCAAGATGCGGGCGGAAAGAGCGTCGATCCGGATCGGCGCAGCTTCGATCCCGACGAAGACATCACCGCGCGCGTTCGCTCGTTTCTCGCCGCTCGTCTCCCGCAATTGGACGCGCCGCTGCACAAGGTAAAGACGTGCCTTTATACGCTCACGCCGGATCGCGACTTCGTCATCGACGCGTTGCCGGGCCATTCCAACGTGCTGCTGGCGATCGGGGCGGGTCACGCATTCAAATTCGCTTCGGTCATCGGGCGCATTCTGAGCGAGCTTGCGCAACACGGACGAACGCAGAGCGATATTTCCGCCTTCGGGATCGGGCGGCCGATCCTTCAGATGGCGGAGCCGCCGAAAACGTACATGGTGTAGGAGCAAGTCGATGAACGAGCTTCGGCGCAGTTTGGGTTTCGTCGACGTCGTGCTGTACTTCGTGATCGCGTGTACGAATCTGCAATGGGTCGCGACCGCCGCTGCTGCAGGCGCGCAGTCGCTGTCGGTATGGATCATCGGCGCGATCGCGATGTTTCTGCCACTCTCGATCGTGGTAATGCGCCTTTCCGCGCGCTATCCCGAGGAAGGCGGGATGTACGTCTGGTGCAAGCGCGCCTTCGGGCCGTTCGGCGGCTTCATCACCGGGTGGACCTATTGGTGCAGCAATCTGCCGTACTTTCCGGCGCTGATGTACTTTACGGCCGGAAACGCGCTCTTCATTTCCGGCAGCGGCGCGCAGCTCTCGGGCTCGCCAACGTTTTACGTAACGTTCTCGCTCATCGCATTTGGTTTCGCAACCATGCTGAATCTGTTTGGGATGAGCACCGGAAAGTGGCTCGTGAACGTCGGCGCAGCAAGCCGGTGGATCGTCACGCTTGTGCTCGTTGTCCTCGGCATACTTTCGTGGCATAGATTCGGGTCGGCGACGCCGATCACAGCAGCAACGATTACACCTAGTGCGCATCTCAAGGACATGATCTTCTGGTCGGTGATCGCGTTTGCGTGGACGGGCCCCGAGTCCATTCCGCTGATGGGCGGCGAGATCCGCGACGCAAAGCGCACGATTTGGCGCGCGCTCGCCGTCGCGGCGCCCGCGATTGCAGCGATTTACATCATCGGAACCTTTAGCGTCATCGCCGCGGTACCCTCGGCGCACGTCAGCAGTATCTATGGCGTGATGCAGGCGATCGATCACGTCTCCTCACACTACGGATGGCTTGCACTCACGCCGATTGCAGCGGTGATGGTAACCGTCAGTTGCCTCGGAAGCGTTGGCGCGTGGCTCGGTTCGATTGCTCGCATCCCGCTGGTCGCGGGTCTGGACCGCTATCTCCCGCCGGCATTCGGGCGTGTGGATCCGCGCTGGGGATCACCCGTTGCTGCGATCCTCGCACAAGCCGTTCTCTCGGCGATCCTCATCGTCGCCGGGCAAAGCGGCAGCACGGTGAAGGACGCGTACGAGATCCTCGTCAGCGCGACCGTCCTCATCACGATGATTCCCTTTGCTTTGCTCTTTGCGTCGGCAATCAAGCTGCAGCCCTCACCGCTCGTCGCCATCGCGTCCGCGCTCGGCCTTTTCACTACGGTTGCAGCGATGATTCTTGCTTTGTTTCCGTCTGATGACGAGACCAACGCTACCCTCGCAGTCATCAAGGTTCTCGCCCTTACGCTACTCATGCTCGGCGGCGGCGCCGCCATCTACATCATTGGAGCTCGTAAGAAACGTGGTAAACATGCAATCGACAACGTATGATGCTATCATCATCGGCGGCGGACACAACGGTTTGGTCACCGCCTGTTACCTTGCGCGCGCGAAATGGAAGGTGTTGGTACTCGAGCGCCGCTCCATCGTCGGCGGCGCGTGCGTTACCGAGGAGACGTTCCCCGGTTTCAAAGTCTCGACCGCGGCGTACGTGAACAGCCTCTTTCGCCCCGAGATCGTGCGCGATCTCGATTTAAAGCGTTACGGTTTCGAAGCCATCGAACGCGACCCGGCATCGTTCACGCCATTTCTCGACGGCCGTTACCTCATGCTTGGCCGAGGTATCGAGCGCGACGCCCAAGAGATCGGCAAATTCAGCCGGCGCGATGCGGAGGCATATCCAAAATACGAAGCAATGCTCGAACGCGTTGCTTCCGTGATCGAACCGACGTTGACGCAGATTCCTCCCAACGTGCTGCGTCCGGTTCTTGGGGATCTCGTGACCATGGGCAAGATGGGTCGTGCCATGCAAAAAATGGGGCCCAACATGAACGAAGCAATCGAGATGCTGACGGGAGCGGCGCGTCCGATTCTCGATCGCTGGTTCGAAAGCGACGAGCTGAAAGGCACGCTTGCAACCGACGCAATCATCGGCGCATTCATGGCGCCGTCGATGCCGGGCACTGCCTACGTGCTCTTCCATCACGTCATGGGAGAAACGAACGGGAAGAAGGGTGTCTGGGCCTACATGCGCGGCGGCATGGGCGGACTCACGCAAGCGCTGGCGAGCGCGGCAAAAGATCTCGGCGCCGAAATTCAAACCGACGCGGAAGTCGTAAAAATCCTTACGAACAACGGCGCTGCAACCGGCGTTGCGCTTGCGAACGGGCGAGAGTATCGCGCGAAAAAGGTCGCAAGCGGCGTCGACATGCACCTGACGTTCGAACGCTTCATCGATCCGTCCACGCTTCCGCCCGAGTTTCGCGAAGCGGTCGGACGCATCGCGTACGACAGCGCATCGGTGAAGATCAATGTGGCGCTCGACCGGTTACCGAGCTTCACGGCGCTACCCGGTCACGAACCTGGCCCGCAGCATCACGGCACCGTGCATTTCTGCCCGGATCAGGATTTCATCGAACGCGCTTACGACGATGCAAAATATGGCCGGCCCTCGCTAGAGCCGGTGGTGGAGTGCTGCCTTCCGTCTTCCCTCGACTCGACGGTAGCGCCGCCGGGCAAACACTTGATGTCGATGTTCGTGCAGTATGCGCCATACACGCTCAAAGACGGGCCATGGACGCAGACCGTCAAGGACGATTTTGCAGATCGCTGTTTTGCAATCGTCGAGCAGCATGCCCCCGGCTTCACGGCGTCGGTGCTCGATCGCCAAATCCTGAGCCCCGTCGACATCGAAGCAACGTTTGGATTGACCGGAGGCAACATCTTCCAGGGAACGATGCCCCCGCACAACCTGTATCTTTTCCGGCCGGTGCCCGGTTACGCAGACTATAAGACGCCGGTAAAACATCTGTACATGTGCGGTTCGGCAGCGCATCCGGGTGGCGGCGTCATGGGCGCGCCGGGATGGAACGCCGCGCGTGTCATGCTTCGTGGATGAGGGTGATGAATTCAACGCTGACGACGCACACATTCGACGACGGCGCAACGACCACGGTGGAGCAATGGGGCGAACGGGGCCCGGTCGTCCTTTGCGTACACGGCATGACGAGCTCGCGCAAAGCCTGGTATCGCTTGGCGCAGCATCTCTCCGACCGCTACCGCGTGGTCGCCTACGACCAGCGCGGACACGGCGACAGCGCGGCTATCATCGGACCGATGTCGCTCGAACGGGGCGTACGGGATTTGCAGAGCGTCGCCAACTCCGTCGGAGCAGAGATCTTGGTCGGACATTCGTGGGGCGGTGCGGTCGTGATTCGCGGAGGTCTTCGCGTGGATGCAAGCGCCATCGCCGCAATCGATCCGATGATCCTGCAAGTCGACGATCGATGGTACGCCGAGTACATCGAAGAGCTTGACGAGACGTTCGCGCTGGTCGGCGACGCGCGAGATACGCGCATCCGCGAAGATTATTCGGAGTGGCATCCCGACGACGTCGCCGGAAAGGTGCACGCGGTACACGCGATGACCACAGCGCCGATCGCGGGCTTACGCGACGCGAACCGCGATGGGCGTTGGGATCTTCGCGCGGAAATCGCGGCCTATCCCAAACCGCTCCTCTTGGTCATGGCCGGCCGCGATGGATCGATCGTGCCCGAGTCCGCAATCGACGAGGTCACCGCGCACCATTCCTCGAGCGTGAAGATCGTGACGCTCGAGGACCAAGGACACAATCTCTACCGAACCGCTTTCGAACGATTTGCGAGCGCTTTGGATGAGTTTCTCGCGGAGCATTAGGGCCTGTTAACAGGCCCTAGCGGCGGAAAGTGAAGCTCGACCGCTTAATAGACCGGTGCGCCGGCGTAGCTCAGAGGTCAGAGCTCCCGCCTTGTAAGCGGGGGGTCGTGAGTTCGATTCTCACCGCCGGCTCCATCCCGCTCGATTCGAAACGAACGAAGGCATCGTGCAACCCGTAAAACCCAAATGGCTCGAGAGCGGACTCGTGCTCGTCTGCGAGCGCTGTTTCAAAGAACGCATTCCCGAAGAAGCTCCGGAAGTGGCCGAGCGCATCGGCGATTTTAACCTGCGCGACTGGCTCAAAGCGGAGCTGAAATCGCACGGCGAGTGGGGACCGGTCCGCGTCATTTCAACGAGTTGTATGGACGTCTGCGCTCTAGGCAAGGTGACGGTCTGCCTCGACCCAAAAAATGGCGACCCTCCGCGGGTATTCACCGTCGATCCGGTCCAGGAGCGTAACGAGGTATACCGCTTGGTCGTCGACACGATGGGCAGGAAAGCGCCAAAACCGTAAAGGCTGATGCTGCTTACACCGATGTTATGGGTGTGAAGCAAGCAGTCTACGCGGCGATTTTCGCACTGATCGCCGCCCTACCCGCAGCAGCCTCGTCCCCTGTAAACGTTGGCGGCACAACGAACCTCGCACCCCTTCTTGCCAAGGCCGCGGCGCAATATCAAAGTGCGAACGCCGGCTCGCGCATCGACGTCAAGGGCAGCAGCTCGGGCGCCGGAATAGCCGCACTCAAAGCGCACCAGATCGACGTCGCCATGTCCGACGTCGCCGTTGCCGATCCGGATTTTGACGACGCGGTCATCGGCGTCGTTGGGTTCGCCTTCATCGCCGGGCCCAACGCAGGAGTCACAAATCTGACGCGCGCGCAAGTGCAGGCGATCTATTCCGGCAAGTTCACGAACTGGAAACAGCTCGGCGGAAACGATCAGAAGATCGTCCTGATCGGACGCGACATCGGCACCGGAACGCGCTTCGTGTTCGAAGCGAAGATCGCCAAGACACTGGTTCCCATGCAGATCACTCCGACGGCCGACGCCGATTTCAAGGCGACGGCGCAAACGCCCGGAGCGCTTTCGTACGTCGCGAGCTACTTCGTCGGCGATCATCAGAACATGGTACTGAATTACGAGGGCGTGGCGCCGACGCCGGACAACATCCGGAATCACGTCTACTCGTTCTCGACGGACGAACATCTCTACACGCTGCGGACTGCCGGGCCGGACGTTTCGGCGTTCGTTCAATACGTCAAGAACGACCGCGCGCTTTTAACCGCGTACGGCGTGTACTAGAAACGAGAGAGGCTCGCGTCTGCGAGCCTCTCCTTCCGATCACTGGAACTCGAATTCCGCCAAGTTCTTTTCGATCTTCCGTTTGACGCGCTGCAGCGCGTTATCGATCGATTTCACGTGGCGCCCGAGATCGCGCGCCATCTCCTGATAGCTCTTGCCTTCGAGATACGATTCGAGTACCTGAGATTCGAGCTCGGAGAGATTCTGCCGAATCCGCTGACGAATGTCGTCCGAAACTTCCTGCGTGACCACGAGTTCCTCGGGGTCGGAAGTCTTTTGTGACGCCATGACGTCGAGTAGCGTGCGCTCGCTGTCTTCGTCGTAGATTGGCTTGTTCAGTGAGATGTATTGGTTGAGCGGGATGTGCTTCTGCCGCGTCGCAGTCTTGATCGCGGTGATTATCTGACGCGTGATGCAGAGCTCCGCAAACGCGCGGAAGCTCGAGAGCTTGTCGGCCTTAAAATCGCGGACGGCCTTATAGAGGCCGATCATACCTTCTTGGATGATGTCCTCGCGGTCCGCCCCGATCAGGAAGTAGCTCTTTGCTTTGATTCGGACGAAGTTTTTGTATTTGTTTAGCAGGTATTCCATCGCCAGGTTATCGCCCGATTTTGCGATGGCAACGAGATCTTCGTCCGCCCTCTCGTTGTATTCCAAACCATCCGTCGCTGGATGGGTCATAGCCATAGTCGTTCTTGCCTTCGTTGGTCGATGTGCCGCAAAACGCGGGCCGGAGCCTCATTCGGCGCGGCACATCCACGTGATTATAGGAAGGTGCTCCTCCTCTCGTCAATGCCTTCTTTGGCGGAGAACCTCGTAAAGAAGGACGCCGGCTGCTACGGAAGCGTTGAGCGATTCCGTCTTCCCTTGGAGCGGGATGCTGACCAAGTAATCGCATTCCCGGCGGACGAGTGGGGCAAGTCCGGACCCCTCCGCCCCGATCACCAGGGCCAGGTCCCGGTCGAAGTCGGCCTGCGTCATTGGCACCGAATCGGCCCCGGCCGTCGCACCCGCCACCCAGATTCCGGCCTTCTTGAGCGCTCGGATCGCCTCGTTCACATTGCTCACGCGAACGATCGGGAGGTAGCCCGTGGCGCCTGCGGCAGCCTTACGGACGGTCGCATTGACACCTGCCGATCGGCGCTCCGGCAAGACAACCGCATCGGCCCCCACACATTCGGCCGTGCGAATGATCGCGCCGACGTTGTGAGGGTCGGTCAGGTGATCGAGAATCACGAACAGCGCGTGCCCGGTCTTTCGCGAGCCCATGACGTCGGCCAGACTCGCGTATTCGAACGGCGGTGCGATCGCGACGACCCCCTGATGCGTCTTGAACGGGAGCTGCGCGAAAAACGCCCGTCCTTCGAACCGCACCGGAATCGACCGTTCTTTTGCCTGCGCTAGGATCTTGCGGAGTAGTGGATCGCGTTTGCGATCTTCCGAAACGTGAATCGCGCGCAACTCGTCGCCGGCCACGAGCGCTTCTTCGACGACGTGAATGCCGTACATGACGTCGTCGAAATCGAGGCGCCTTACTCGGCGAGCGTCCACGTCGTTCCGTCTTTCGAATCCTTGATCGCGACGCCACACGCCGCCAGTGCGTCGCGCAATCGATCCGACGATGCCCAGTCTTTATTCGCGCGCGCACGCGCTCGCGCATCGATGACTTTGGCGATAGCTTCGTCCGCGCTACCGCCATCGATCGAAACCAAATCGCCGAGATGCGCGCGCAAGCGGTTCACGAAGTCCGGCGGGAGCGAACGTTCGGGCTCCCGCAACCAGTTCTCACTCGGTTCGACTCCAAGCAGCCAGAGCGCGCGTTCGAATTCCTCACGCGTTCCCGGCTGCGGCGACCACTGCAAAAGCTCGGCGAGCGCTACCGACGTGTTCATGTCCTCGTCCAGCGCGCGTTCGATTCGCTCGATCAATCCGCTCGAAGACGAGGAAGCTGCCGGTAATGCGAGCAACGAGCGGTACGTCTTCTTCAATCGTTCGAGCGTCGCGTACGACGCTCCGAGCGAGTCCTCGGTGAAGTTCATGACCTTGCTATAGCCGGTACTAAGAAACGTCAACCGAACGGCTTGCGGATCGTGACGAGCGAGCAGATCGGAGAGCGGTTCGAAATTGCCGAGCGACTTCGACATCTTCCGCCCATCGAAGTTGAGCAAGCCGCCATGCAGCCAAAAGTTCGCCATCGGCGGATGCGCCATGAGTGGTTCGCTCTGCGCGATCTCATTCTCGTGATGCGGAAAAATCAAATCCGCTCCGCCGCCATGAATGTCGAAGCCTTCTCCATCTGGATCGAGCAGCGCGCGGGCCATCGCCGAACATTCGATGTGCCATCCGGGTCGCCCGTCGCCGTATGGTTCGAACGGCCACTTCGGCTCCAGGGGTTTGGCAAACTTCCAGAGCGCGAAATCGAGCGGATCGTCTTTGTTTTCTCCGACTTCGATGCGCGCGCCGGCTTCCAGCTCGTCGACGTTGCGATTGCTCAGTTTTCCATATCGCGGAAAGCTGCTCACGCGGTAATAGATTCCGTCTTCTACGACGTACGCGCTGCCGGCCTCGATCAGATCGACGATCATCTCTTGGATCTGGGAAATGTATTGCGTCGCGTACGGCTCGGCATCGTACTCCATCACGCCGAGCTTGCGCATCGATTCCTTGAAGCTCGCATAGTACCCCGAAACGATCGCGCGCCAGTCTTCGCCGGTCTCACGCGCCCGATTGATGCTGCGATCGTCGATGTCGGTTACATTTTGCACGTACCTGACGGCGTAGCCGCGGTGAATCAGATATCGGCGCAGGAGATCGAAAAACAAAAAGGAGCGAGCGTGCCCGAGATGCGCGTCGGCCGACGGCGTAAGACCGCACACGTATATGCGCACCTCGTTGCCGTGCAACGGAACGAACTCGTCGAGCGATCGCGTGCGTGTGTTGTAGAGCTTCAAATGACCCACGACCAGGTCTCTTCGCCGTCTTCGCGCTCAACCTGCGCGACGCGAGCTTCGACCTGGTCGAGCCGGCGCTCTAATTGCTTGATCGCGTCGGCATTGGGGTCGGGCATTTCGACTTGCGGTCGGTCGGGAACGACGCGCACCGGCTTTCCGTCTTGCGCAACGACGTGCGCGGGAATGCCGACGACCGTTGCGTTGGCCGGCACGTCGCGCACCACCACCGAACCGCTACCGATGCGCGCACCATCTCCGATCGTAATTGCGCCGAGGACGGCAGCGCCCGCACCGACCGTCACGTTCTTTCCGAGCGTGGGATGGCGTTTCGTGTGGGCAAGGCTCGTTCCGCCGAGCGTCACGCCCTGGTAAATCGTGCAGCCGTCGCCAACCTCCGTCGTCTCGCCCATAACCACACCCATCCCGTGATCGATGAAGATGCTCTGCCCCAATTTGACCGACGGATGAATCTCGATGCCGGTCAGGAAACGCGCGACGTGCGAGAGCCAACGCGGAAGAATCGGTATCCCCCAACGGTCTAGCCGGTGAATGATGCGGTGGGCGACGATGGCGTGAAACCCCGGATATGAGAGCACCACGTCAACCCATCCCCGTGCCGCCGGATCGCGTTCGATCGGGGCTCGGAGATCGGAAAGAAACGTCTGCAGCGGGTTCGGCATGCTCGTCTAGTTTAACCCCGCCGGTCAAGATTCGGCTGCCGAACCACCACCCTGCGCCGCTAGGCAGGCACGAGCTCCGGCTCGACGACGATCGACTCTTGCTCGCTGAAGACCGGATGCGAGAGATAACGCTCGCCGGTGTCCGCCCCGATTGTGACGATTGTCTTACCGGCAGATTCGGGACGCGCCGCGACTTGAAGGGCCGCCCAAATGTTCGCGCCCGACGATATTCCAACGAGTACGCCTTCCTCGCGCGCCGCGCGGCGCGCGAAAGCGATCGCGTCTGCATCGGTTACGCGAATAACCTCGTCGTAGATCGACGTGTTGAGGACCCGCGGCACAAAGCCCGTACCGGTGCCTTGAATCTTATGCGGACCCGGAGCACCGCCCGAAAGGACCGGTGACGCATCGGGTTCGACCGCGATGATCTTCGTGCCAGGCTTGCGCGCCTTCAGCACCTCGCCTACCCCGGTGATCGTTCCACCGGTGCCGACCGCCGCGACGAAGACGTCGATCTTCCCGTCGGTGTCGCGCCAAATTTCCTCGGCGGTCGTCAGGCGATGGATCTCCGGATTTGCCGGATTTTCGAATTGCTGCGGTACGAAGTACTTCGCCGGATCGCTGGTATAAATCTCGTTGGCTCGCGCGATCGCGCCCTTCATTCCATCCGCACCTGGGGTGAGTACGACTTGCGCGCCGTATGCTTTGAGCAAGTTGCGGCGCTCGATCGTCATCGTATCCGGCATCACCAGGATCAGCCGATAGCCTTTAGCCGCTGCAACGAAAGCCAACGCGATGCCGGTGTTGCCGCTCGTCGGCTCTAGAATGATCGTATCGGGACGCAACCGTCCTTCGCGTTCCGCAGCCTCGATCATCGCAATGCCGATGCGGTCTTTCACCGAGCCCGCAGGATTGAACGATTCCAGCTTGAGCAAGACGTCGCCATGTAATCCGCGCGCCAATCGCGGGAGCCGAACGAGCGGCGTGTTGCCGAACGTTTGCGCAATATTGTCGTAGATTCGTGCCATCGTTTCCTCTCTAGCGTTATGCAGTGATACCGGCGCTCGTGTGAGCCGCCTCGTCGCGCCCGATGCGCGAGAAAAATTCACCAAACGTCTCACCCGCAATGCGTTCGTCCCTCCACGCAATCAGCGCGGGACGCAATTCATTCACGATCTGCGCGCGCGGTACGGAGCTACGATAGAGCCGGTTGAGGTGCGTGTTGGCCCAGTCTCCGCCGACGAAGAGGTCGTAGAGATCGCGCGAGCGTCCGACGATGCCGATGTCGCCCATATATGGCCGGGCGCAGCCGTTCGGACATCCGGTCATTCTGACGGACAGAGGTTCGTCAGCAATACCGAGGTCCTCGAGCATGGTTTCGATCTCGTCGAGAAGCGCTGGGAGCGCGCGTTCCGATTCCGCGACCGCCAGTCCGCACGTCGGGATTGCGGGACAAGCGAGAGCGTAGCGCCGCAAGCCGAGCGTCTTCGGATCGGTCGACACGCCGTGTTCCTTGAACATCGCGTCGACCGCCGCACGATCCGCCGAATCGATGTCCTGCAGCAGCACGTTTTGCTGCGCCGTCAAACGGATCGCCGGCCGAAAGTGCTCGATCGTGCGACGCAATCCGGTGCGCAACCTGTGCTGCCCCGTATCTGCAATGCGACCGCTGAGCACGTGAACGCCCAACGTCCAGCGTCCGTCGGGCTGGCGGCTCCAACCGAGATGGTCGCACACGTCGGTGAACGCGACCTCGCGCGGAAGGTCGAGGTCGAGTCCGGTGCGGCTCTCCACTTCCGCGCGCAGCCACGCGATGCCGCGCTCTTGTACCAGATACTTCAGACGCGCATGCTTGCGATTCGTACGATCGCCAAAATCGCGCTGCGTCGTCACGACGGCTTCCGCAACCGCGAGCGCTTGCTCGGGGCGAACGAAGGCGAGCGGCGTACCCGTCCTCGGATAGGTCGACGTCTTTCCGTGCGTCATTCCCATGCCGCCGCCCACGAGCACCGTGTAACCTTGAAGGTCGTCGCCGAGTGCGTGCGCCACGAACGTGAGGTCCTGCGTGAAGGCGTCGACGCAGTTATCGGGCGGCAGCGCGACCGCCATCTTGAATTTGCGGGGAAGATACGTCGCGCCGTAAATCGGCTCGGTCGATTCCGTCTCGAGTTCGGGAACGTCGCGTTTCTCACCGTCGATCCAAATTTCGTGATACGCACGCGTCGCCGGCGTAAAATGCACTGCTAAGTCCTGAGCGAATTGCTGCGCGGCGGCCTGCGCCTTTGTCGTCGGGACCATCGGACATGCCATTACGTTACGATTTACGTCGCCGCAAGCTGCCATGGATGAAAGCAACGCACGTGCGATTTCGCGGATCAGCGGGCGAAGATTCCCTTTGAGCGCGCCGTGCAGCTGCAAGCCCTGCCGCGTCGTAACGCGGAGCGTTCCATTCGCGTACCGCTCCGCAACATCGTCCTCCACGAGGTACTGCTGCGCCGTGAGGATCCCACCGGGCACGCGCGTGCGCAGCATGAATTGATAGGACGGCTCGAGTCCCAAGCCTCTGCGAGCCGAACGCGCGTCGCGATCCTCCTGCTGGTAGATCCCGTGGAATTTTATCAGCTGAGCGTCGCCGCCGTCGAAATGCGTGCCGCCCGCTTCGAGCGACGCGGCGATGCCGCCGCGCAGCGCGCGGCTTTCGCCTTTGATCGCTTCGAGATCGCTCATCGGTGCAGTCCGCACTCGGTCTTGGCACGACCGCTCCATCGTCCGGCGCGAAGATCTTCGCCCTCGTACACCGCGCGCGTGCAGGGCACGCAGCCCAAGCTCGGATATCCTCGGTCGAGCAGCGGGTTATAAGGAACGCCCCGATCGCGGATGTAGCGCCAGACGTCGCGATCGGTCCAAACGACGAGCGGGCTGACCTTGATCACGTCGAACTTCGCGTCGTATTCTACGGCGCGAGCGTTCTCGCGCGACGACGACTGATCGCGACGAAGGCCGGTTGCCCACGCCCGGTACCTCTGTAAAAAGGTCCTCTGCGGCGCCACCTTGCGCAGCGCGCAGCAGCGGTCGGGGTCGCGTTCCCAAAGCGCCGGTCCGTTTTCGTACGCTTGCAACGTCACGGAACTCTCCGGCCGAACTGCTATCGGTCGGATGCCATAATGTGCCGCGACGCGCTCGATGTGCTCGTACGTTTCCGGAAAAAGCAGGCCGGTGTCGAGATAGTACACGGGAA